>JAAYQK010000135.1 GCA_012519325.1 Gracilibacteraceae bacterium
AAATAAGCACTACACTTTAATCGTTAGATATGGAGAAATAGGTTAGTTTTCCGGCCTAACCATATTTCTCCATATTATCTTTTCAAGCAAATGAACTTCTCTCATTAAGCATGGAGCTTCAGTTGCTTGCATTTTTGATAAACTTATTTCTTAAATACTTCCAATGCCTGGATGAAATCATTTACAAGATCCTCTGTATCTTCTATACCGATAGATACTCTCATCAGACCGTCGGTGATTCCCATAGCACGTCTGACAGACTCAGGGACAGTTGAGTGGGAAGACATAACAGGGTGGGACAGAGTTGTTCTGTATCCGCCCAGGGTCATTGCATAATGAGCAAGATTCAACTTCCGCATAAACTCATTAATCTTCTTTCTGTCATCCGGCATTACAAAGCTCAGCATGCCGCCGAACCCTTTCGGGAACTGCTTTTTTGCAAATTCATGCTGTGGATGGCTTTCCAACCCGGGATAATTGACCTTAAGTACATATGGGCTTTTTTCCAAAGCTTTTGCCAAAGCCAAAGCATTTTCCATCTGTTTTTTCAATCTTAAATTCAGTGTACGTATACCTCTTTGTACCAGCCATGCAGTAAATGCGTCAAGAGAACTTCCAACAAGCACCTGCAGGGCATGAGCCTTGGTGATCAACTTCTGGGAGCCTGTAACGGAACCTGCAACCGAATCACTATGGCCGTTTGCAAATTTTGTCAAACTGTTAACCACCAAATCTGCGCCATGGTCCAAGGGCTTAAATCCATATGCTGTCATAAAAGTATTGTCAACAACCAATATGGCCCCGTTTTCATGGGCTATCTTTGCAATTGCACCTATATCAGGTACTGTTATCATCGGGTTTGCTATGGTTTCTGCATATAACAGCTTTGTGTTCGGCTTTACAGCTGCTTTTACCTCATTTAAATCAGTAAAATCAACAAATGTGGATTCAACACCAAAATTGCCAAGCAAGTCCTCAATCAACTCAATTGTTTCGCCGTAAAGCGTCTTATCGGATAGAATATGATCCCCCTGTTTTACATTGGAGATAATAGCGGTAGAAATGGCTGCCATACCGGAGCTGCAAGCAATAGAGGCTTCGCCGTTCTCAAGGTATGTCATCAGGTTGATCAGCGCACCGCGGTTTGGGTTTCTGTTTCTGTTATAGCAGTATCCCTTTGCATCATACCTGGCCTGCAGGTCATCCAAATCCTCTACGTTATATGCTGTTGTCAGGTAAATCGGCATCGATTCAGGATTGTCAACCGGAAAATCAACATACGCACCTTTTCTTAGTGTTTCAGTTTCAAATTTGAATTTTTTGTCCGTTTCTTTAAACATTAATATAACCCCTCTTTCTAATTATTTGATCATTATATCTTTTTATTTGATCATTATATCTTTGACAAGGCTGCATCAAAATCTGCTATAATATCTTCTACATTTTCCAGGCCAATGGATATCCTCAGGAGTCCATCGGAAAGCCCTGATTTATCCCGCTCTTCCTTTGTCATTGCGCCATGGGATGTCTTGGTATCACTTACTGTGGTTGAAAATGCCCCAAGGCTTGGAACCAGTTTCGTCAATTTAAGATTTCGAATAACATAATTTACATTTTTCTCACTTCCAAGATCTATGCTGACCATTCCGCCATAAAGTCCGTTGTTGAAAATTTCTGTTGCCAGAGAATGTACAGGTGAACTCTTAAGTCCCGGATAAAGTGTCCTCACTACTTTTTTGTGTCCTTCAAAGAATTCTGCCGCTTTCATTGCATTGCTGCAGTGCTGTCTTAATCTGATTTCTAGTGTTCTGAGGCTTCTTATCATGAGCCATGCATCAAAGGGGCTCATTATCGGTCCGTATGAATGTCCTACATCAGTTATGTTTTCTATCATTGACTTTTTATTCGCAACGATTATTCCTGCCAGGATGTCACTATGTCCGCACATAAACTTTGTTCCGCTGTATACCACCATATCGGCTCCAAGGGTTATTGGCTGGCAAACAATAGGTGTTGCAAAGGTATTATCTACAACAAGAAGACAATCATGCTCATGGGCAATTTTTGCTATCTTTCTTATGTCAATTACATCTATGATTGGGTTTGCTATTGATTCCATATAGACCATTTTTGTATTCTTTTTAAAATACTTTTCTATGTCATCATTTTGAAAGTCTACAAAGCTTACTTCCACACCGTATTTATCCCGTAATTCAGCTCTGAATAGCTTATAGCTTGTCCCAAATATTACTTTGTTGACGATAACATGATCTCCTGCCTTGACATGTGTCATGACAGCCATTGATATTGCGCCCATTCCGCTTGAATATACCTGTGAATCCTCGCCTTCATCTATAGCTGTCAGGATCTCTCTCAGGCAATCATTGGTAGGATTGCTTGTACGCCCATAGAGATATCCTTTTATTTCATTTTTGCCTAACGCTTCCAAAGTTTCGGCATCTTCAAAACAATATGCTGCATTCATATACAAGGGTGCTACCTTTGGCTTAGAAGCAGCAGGCATATTAATTTCTGTTCCCAAATGGGTCAATTTAGTCATAAATTTCTTTTCCACAATTAGCCTCCATAATCACATTTTTATTATAAGCACATGCCCTTAACCAGTGTGGCAAAGGTTTTCATATCACCAACGAGATATGTCTCTTTTACATTTACCGGGCGAACTTCACCATAGCGGTTTATCCAACAGGTTTCAAAGCCCAGTTCTGTTGCAGGCACCACATCATATTTGAATCCGAATCCGGCGTGAAGCACTTCCGACTTATCCAATCCAAGCCTCTTGAGCGCCAGGTGGAACCCTTTATGGCTGGGTTTGTATGCTCCCGCATCTTCCGCTGTAATAATCTCATCAAACTCCACACCGATTTGTTTGACTGTTTCCCTGATTATTTCATTATCGGTGTTTGTTATCAATGCTATTTTTGTATACTTTTTCAGTTCGAGCAAAGCATCTCTTGTATCCGGGAAGGGCTGCCATTTTCCCATGGATTCTGAGAATTTCATACAATCACTCGGACTGAAAGGATATCCGTAATCTCTGAAAGCCATGGGTAAGGTATTCTTGAGTATTTCATTATAGGGGCGATATTGCTCTTGAATATATTCGAACTGTACGTTTTCCCAATGTCTTTGCAAAGCTACGATATCAACGCCAATTATACCGTGACCGGTAAGAACCTCTTTGAAAAATTTCTGTATTTCTCCTTCCCAGTCAATCAATGTGCCATAACAGTCAAAAGTAATTGCTTTTGGCTTTATCATTTATTTCTTTCCTCCTTATTTTGAGTTCCGATATATAAAATGCTTTTTCTTTGACAATTTTATGTAAACCACATTTATATTATATACCATAACTTCTTATATTGCATCCATTTCTACGTAATATTCATAAAATACCAATAAATTTTCTACCTTGCTATGCTGGTTTTTATCTCTTTGCCTTCTGCATATTTTACTAGAAGCTCACTTGCATAATTAATATATCCCTCTATTCCCTTGTCACCACTGAATGAAATGATATTCATCAGTATTTTCGATGTATTCATTGTTATCATGGCTCTTTCAGAATCGCTTGTAGGGCCTCCGAAATTACCTTCAGAATCAGCGAAAACAGGCATGTTTTCAATGTTTACCATCTCTTTACCTATACCTTTATATGTCTGCCCTTCTCCGCCAACAGTAAAAGATATGGGCGGCTTTAGCTTGTCAAGATCGTATGTGCCTACAGAATAGCGGGATTTCAGCGAAACCAGATTGTTTATGTCTACTACATTATTAATCTGGTATAGTCCCTTTCCCTGAACTACCCTGCGCAACAGCGCTTCTGAAGAGACCCTGTACCGGCTGGGACTTTTGCCCAAACGCTTATATGCTTCTCTTGCATCAATAATTTCAGGCATATTTGCAATTTGCTCCATGTATGTACTCTCATTTATCTGCCTGCAAAATATTTTGATTTCTTCGAATAGTTTTTCATCTATTTTCTTTAGGCTTACGTCTGCCTGAATACATCCAAGCACTATATCAGGACATGCATTTTTTAATTTTTCAGAAATATATATGTTGGTCAAAGTCCTTACCTCCGTTAACAATGAGTTGTTTTTATGCACCTTATCTATAGGCAGCCCTCCATTCCTTTGTTTTATTGTTGCATACTATAATATTGTTGCATTTATTTTATGCAATTATTATGCCAATTTATAAAATCCATATATTGACCTTTTCAAGCCCTGATAGATTAATCATAGTTGCTGCCAAAGCGGGTTAAGTATATTTTATAATCCCAAAGTTATCCCGGTTTTGCTTTTGAAGATAGGGGCACGGAGGGATACGTGCCCCCTGTTTTTTATCCCCGGCTGCAGTTAAAGAGAAGATCTTCCCATTTACGGTCGATTTCTGCCTGATAAGCCTCAATCATCCACTCATTTCCTTTTTTAAACATATGGCTGAATCTGCCTTGCTTTTTGAGGTATTCCTCCACAGGCAGCTTTTTCTTCGGTGTATAGTTCAATATCCACTTGCCGTCAATTACCTCGAATAAAGGCCATACGCAGGTTTCTACCGCCGCCTTTGTGATCTCCATCAAGTCCTCAGAAGGATATCTCCAGCCTCTCGGGCATGGAGCCATTATATTAAGAAATGCAGGACCCGGAGTGTATATCGCTTTATGAGCCTTTTCACTTATATCTTTAAAATTACCTATAAAGGTGGTTTGAGCCACATAAGGTACATTGTGGGCTGCGATAACCTTGGTAAGATCCTTTTTTACCTGCTTTTTGCCGGGAATAACCTTACCTGCCGGCGATGTGGTTGTGTCCGAAAAATGCGGAGTAGAGGAAGAACGCTGAATTCCCGTATTCATGTATGCTTCATTGTCATAGCAGACATAAACCATGTCATGTCCTCTTTCCATGGCACCCGACAAGGATTGAAAACCTATGTCATAAGTACCGCCATCTCCCCCAAAGGCAATAAATTTGTAGTTTTCATCTATCTTGCCCCGTTTTTTCAATACATTATAGGCGGTTTCAACTCCGCTTATGGTTGCTGCCGCGTTCTCAAAAGCACTGTGAATGAAGCTGTCCTTCCAGGCTGTATATGGATAGAGGAAGGTAGAAACTTCGAGACAGCTTGTTGCACTGCATACAACTGCTTTATCCTCCGGTTTCAGGGCTCTCAGTACGCTTCTTACGGCAACCGGTGCTCCGCAGCCGGCGCACATTCTGTGCCCCCCCGAGAAACGTTCGGACTTTTGTACTTCTTCTTTCAAATTATAACTCATCTCTTATCCTCCTTATTCCCTTACTCCGAGATATCTGTAAGTTTCTCCCGCTTCTCCCGATGTCTTAATCTCCTTCAGGCTTTCAAAGGCGTATTGTATATTTTCTACAGTTACATCTCTTCCTCCGAGGCCATATATATAATTGATCATTAAAGGTCTTGTCTTGCAGTCATATAAAGCTGACCTCACTTCGGCAAACAAAGGCCCTCCGCATGCGCTGAAGCTTTCTGCCTTGTCCATAACTGCTACTGACTTTACATGAGACAGTGCAGCTGCCAATTCTTTCATCGGGAAGGGACGGAGTACACGGATTTTAATTAAACCTACCTTTTTGCCTTCTTCTCTCATTATTCTAACGGCTTCCTTTGCGGTCCCCGCAGTTGAGCCAATTACCACTATGGCTTCTTCGGCATCCTCCATCATATATTCTTCAAAGAAACCGTACTTTCTTCCAGTAACCTTTTCAAACTCGGCTGCAACCTCTAAAATTACCTCTTTTGCATTTATCATGGCTTGTGCCTGGGCTCGCTTTGCTTCTATATAATATGCTGCTGTAGCATATGCTCCCACAGACACTGGGTTTTCTTTCTTCAGCAGATAGTTTTCAGGCCTGTATTCTCCTACAAAGTCTTTTACCTTTTCAGTTTCCAGCAATTCTATATTTTCTATTGCATGGCTTGTTATGAAGCCGTCCTGGCATACCATTACCGGAAGCATTACTTTGCTGTTTTCTCCTATTCTCATGGCTTGAAGCATGTTGTCATATGCCTCCTGGTTATTCTCGCTGTATAGTTGTATCCATCCCGTATCCCTTGCTCCCATGGAATCACTGTGATCGCAATTTATATTTATCGGTCCCGTCAATGCCCTGTTGACACATGCAAGAGTTATCGGAAGCCTTGCTGATGCTGCTACCGATAAAAGCTCCCACATAAGCGCAAGACCTGCCGAGGATGTTGCTGTCACTGCCCTTGCTCCTGCAGCGGAAGCTCCTATACAGGTTGACATGGCACTATGTTCGGATTCTACTGCAATAAACTCAGTGTCTACTTCTCCATTGGCCACATATTGCGAAAAGTACTGGGGAATCTCTGTTGACGGAGTAATAGGAAACGCACCCATTACATCAGGGTTTATCTGCTTAAATGCAATAGCTATTGCTTCATTGCCTGAAAGTCTTTCTCTTATTCCCATGCCTACACCTCCTTTTTATCATCTATCTTGAATTCAATTGCACCAAAGGGGCAAACCTTATAACATATTCCGCAGCCCTTACAGAAGTAGAAGTCAAAGTCCGTCCTTTTTCCATCCTTTACCGGAATGGCGCAGTCAGGACATACCGGCACACATAGCAGACATTGCTTGCATTTTTCTTCATTAAAAGAGGGCTTCATCGTTCTCCAATTTCCTGTGTTTACGGCTGCCGATGTCATAGGCTCGAAAATAGCACACCCGAGAGTCAAATCCTTCCAAGATGTGTTTTCATTAATATCTTTCGCTTTCAAACTCATTCAATGACTACCTCCTCCATAGATCTTTCTAAAGCTTTCATGTTTCCTTCAATGACCTGGGGCTTTGTAGCAAACTTGTTCTTGAAGGAACCCTCCATATCTTTCAGGAATTCATCGGCATCTACCACTCCGCTGACCTTTACTACAGCACCAAGCATGGGTGTATTGGGGAAGTTACTGCCTAATTCTTCTTCGGAGATTTTACGCGCATCCAGGGTACAGACTCTTCCGCTGTAGCCTTTCAGCTCTTTTCTTATCTCTGCAGGTTTACGGGTGCTATTGATAATAATTGCGCCTCCTTCTTTAAGACCACCGGTAACATCTACGGCATCAATCAGGGATTCATCAACTACAACAACATAGTCAGGATAGTAAATATTTGAGTGTACTGTGATTTTTTCATTGCTTATCCTGTTGTAAGCGGTAATCGGCGCTCCCATCCTTTCAGGTCCGTATTCTGGAAAACCTTGTACGAATTTTCCGGTGTTAAAGGCAGCATCAGCAAGAAGTAAAGCTGCTGTCTTGGCTCCTTGTCCACCGCGACCGTGCCATCTGATTTCAACGATCTCTCTCATAAAACCTCTCCTTTGCTAATCAATATGAATCATTAAATGTAAATCTAGCAAACATCGTACCAAATATTAATGATCTCTAAAATTCCATAAAAAATTTACAAAAGAGCTTTGGTATGGAACTAAATCTGATGAATCACAATTATTCTCACATATCGGGATATATTATATTTCGATTGATACCGGGTTAAACATGTCGTATAATAACTATAGTTATCCCGGTTTAAAACTTTAATATATGGAGGAAAAAATATGCGAAAAAAAATAGCTGTTATTACACTCAATCTCAACTATGCAAACTTTTTGTACAAGCAGTTGAGACAATTATTTAAGGATAATATTGAAATAGTAGCTTATTCATATGAAGTGGAGCCAATCACCAGGCTCACTTATGCAGATCTGTATATAATAACCGTAAGTTCGTTGTATCATATGGTAAAAAAGTATATACCCAAGGGAAAAAAGGTCATCATACCAAGCCATACTATAACCAACTCCCAATATGAACAGATTGTCAGTATTCCGTCCGGTACCTCTGTAATGGTTGTCAATGATACTTATGAATCAACAATACAAACCATCACACTCTTTCACAACTTGAAAATCAATCACTTGGATTTTATTCCCTATTACAACGGAATGAAGAATGTCCCGGATATAGATATTGCTATAACACCTGGGGAATCCCGCCACATACCTTCACGGGTTAAGCAAGTAATAGATATAGGCAATAGGACTATTGATGCGGATAGTCTTACAGAAATTGCAATAAGCCTTGATTTAAAGCATCTTTTAAATGAAGACTATTTTAAGGAACATCTGGAAAACATTAAAATTGTAAAAAGCAACTTAATATCATTATTTGATAAATCAAATATGTTGGAGGATCAGTTATTAAGCCTGCTTAATATAATGGATGACGGTATTATCATTACCGACAGCACCGGTACTGTATGCGCGTGCAATAACAAAGCGCTGACTGTTCTCAGGAAGGAAAACAGTATTATGAATGAGAATATTTCCAAAATAATTCCTCAGGTCCCTTATAAAGATTTTTTCCAGACAAAAACCGAAACAAAATACAGGCTAATAAAAGTCAATAATGATACTATTTCCATAAAGACAGTACCTGTAATATCCTCAGGCAAAACATCCGGAACTTTGATAATTATCAATAACTTTTATGAAAAGGAAAAAAACCAGCATAAGCTCCGCACACAGCTTCTGGGAAAAGGCCATAAAGCAAAGCATACTTTCGATGATATAATTACAGTGAATGATGATTATATAAAAATAAAAATTTTGGCAGAAAAAAGGGCTAAATCGGACGCTTCTGTTTTGATAACGGGTGAAAGCGGTACAGGGAAAGAGATGTTCGCCCAGGCTATCCATAATGCCTCCAGAAGGAAAAGATTCCCTTTTGTTGCAGTGAATTGTGCCGCAATACCGGACAACCTGTTGGAAAGCGAATTGTTCGGTTATGAGGAGGGTGCATTTACCGGGGCCAGAAGAGGGGGTAAAATCGGCCTGTTTGAAATCGCTCATAATGGTACCGTTTTTTTAGATGAAATTGGTGAAATGAATTATAATTTGCAGGCAAGACTTCTGCGAGTTCTTGAATAGCGTGAAGTAATGCGAATAGGCGGTGACAGTATAATTCCTATTGATATCAGAATAATCACGGCAACAAACACGGATTTATGGAAGCTGGTGGAAGAAAATAAATTCAGAAGAGACTTATTTTACAGGCTGAATGTTCTGCCCCTGGAACTCCCTCCCTTAAGGGAAAGAAAAGAGGATATACCACTGTTGTTTAATCACATCGCTAAATCTTATAATCATAAATTTGCTTTATCCTCAGCAGCAAAGAAGATTTTATGCAACTATCCATGGTATGGAAATGTAAGGGAACTGAAAAACTGCGTAGAATACCTGGCAACTATGGAAAAAAGCTTTATTGATGAGAATGACCTTCCAAGTATGATAAGAAAAGGAATAACGGCTTCTGCTCCTGAAAGTGCAGTGAGCAAAGAACTGTCCGACTTCTTGTCTGATATTAGATCTGAGAAAGAAAATTATCTGTTTGTTCTGGATTGTTTATACACAAGCTATATCAACAAGCTTAGAGTAGGAAGAAGAAGTATTTTGAAAAAAGCCCTTGAAAAAGAGATAGTTCTAACAGAAGCCCAAATAAGAAAAATGCTTGTCAAACTGGAATTATACGGCCTGGCTATACTATCGAACGGCAGGGGAGGCGGCACCTCCATAACAACCCTTGGAGTCAAGGCACTAAAATTATTGAAATCTGCTTAGAAAAAGACCCGGCTATATGCCAGGTCTTTTTTCAACCTTCATTCCTGTTTCATGTCCGTTAAGATCCTGGGTTTCAAGACTTGAATCCTTCACCCTCTCTATCTTATCGGCCAGGGTTTCCGTCATAATATATTCTCTGAATGCTGATACCGCGTTTGCAATCTCGTCGTCCCCGTCATAGTAAATGTTTATTCTGTCCATCATTTCATAATCATTGTTCTTTCTCATTTGCTGGATCTTGGAGATGAATTCCCTTGCATAACCCTCTTCCACAAGCTCTTTTGTCAGGGTAGTATCAAGTATTATAAAAAGATTGTTTTCTGTTGTCATTGTAAAGCCTTCCTTGGCAGCTATTCTGGTTATGACGTAATCCTTGTTAATCTCAAAAGGCTCTCCTTCAAGCTCGATTTTAACTGTTTCTCCTGCATCAAGCTTCGGTACAAATACTGCCGCATCCATTTCCTGGAGTACCTTTGCAAAGGCTTTTATCTTTGCTCCCATTATTGGGCCTGCAAATTTGTAATCCGGCTTCAGAGAAAAGTCTATAAATCTGTTAAGATCTTTCTCGAATATGACTTCCTTTACGTTCAGTTCTTCCTGAATAAGCGGTGTAAGGTAAGATATCAGTTCTTCATACTTGGCATCTATGAATACCTTCTGTAAAGGCTGCCGGACTTTTATTCTTACCTGTTCCCTTGAAGCCCTTCCAAGCCCTACAAGGCTTCTTACCAGATCCATTCTTTCCTCCAGCTTGTTGTCAATCAAGTCTTCATTTGCCTCCGGGTAATATGCCACATGCACCGACAGCTCTCCGGTGAGGTTGCGGTATATTTCCTCCGGAAGGTATGGGGCAAGGGGAGCCATAAGCTTTGATACACCTACAAGTATCTCATAAGTGGTATTATAAACCGCCTTTTTGTCCTCTGTAAGCTCCGTAGCCCAGAATCTCCTTCTGGAACGCCTGATATACCAGTTTGAAAGATCTTCATTTACAAAGCTATGAATCTTCCTTGCCGCTCTTGTAAGATCATACACGTCAAGAGCAGCATCAACCTCCTTTACAAGGTTGTTGTACTTGGAAAGTATCCACCTGTCCAACTCCGGTCTATCCTTGTACTCTACAAAGAAATTCTTAGGGTCTATGCTGTCGGTGTTTGCATACAATGCAAAGAAGGTATATACATTCCTAAGCGTTCCAAAGTATTTGCTAATTACATCCTTTACTCCGTCCTCGTCAAATTTCGTGGTAGTCCATACCGGTGACACGTAAAGCAAATACCATCTCAGCGCATCCGCACCGTACTTTTCAAACATTTCAAATACGTCTACGGCATTGCCCAGAGACTTCGACATCTTTTTGCCTTCCTTATCCACCAGATGCCCGCCCACAAGTACATTCCTATATGGGGCTGTCTTCATTATAAAGGTTGATATTGCTATCAGTGAATAGAACCAGCCTCTTGTCTGGTCGATTCCTTCACAGATAAAGTCGGCAGGAAACAGTTCATCAAAGTTATCCTTGTTCTCAAAGGGGTAATGATGCTGCGCAAAAGGCATTGATCCGCTGTCAAACCAGCAGTCTATGACTTCCTTTACCCTTGTCATGGTGCCGCCGCATTTTTCACACTTTATGTGAACTTCATCCACATAGGGCCGGTGCAGATCGATGTTTTCGTTAATATCTTCTATTGCCCTTTCCACAAGCTCTTTTATTGAACCGATTGAATCCGTGTGTCCGCAGCTGCATCTCCATATGTTAAGGGGTGTACCCCAGTATCTGTCCCTGGAAAGAGCCCAATCATTCACATTCTCAAGCCAGTTTCCGAAACGCTTCTCCCCGACATATGGGGGGAACCAGTTTACTTCATTATTATAAGCCACAAGCTCATCCCTTAGCCTGGTCATTTCTATATACCAGCTGGGTTTAGCATAGTAAAGCAAAGGCGTACCGCACCTCCAGCAGTGAGGGTAATTGTGCTCCACTTTTTCCTTTTTAAACAGCTTGCCCTCCTCTGCCAGCCATATGATTATATCTAAGTCCGCATCCATTACGAACTTGCCTTCCCAAGGTGTTTCGGTAAATTTGCCTTCCATGCTGACAGGCTGCAGCACCGGAAGGTCATATTTCCTGCCTGTGTTGTAGTCATCTTCGCCGAAGGCAGGGGCAGTATGCACTATGCCTGTACCGTCCTCTGTGGTTACATAATCACCCAGGGTTACAAAAAAGGCTTTTCTGTCTGCCTTTACAAAAGGTATAAGCTGCTCATATTCCATGTATTCCATGTCTGAGCCCTTAAGCTCTTCCAGCACTTCGAAATCTTCTCCAAGCACCTTGCCGGCCAGTGTCTTCTCCAAATAGTATACTTCACCATTCTGCCTGGCCTTTATATATGTCTCTTTGGGATTTACCGTTAAGGCTACATTTGAAGGAAGGGTCCAGGGAGTTGTGGTCCATGCCAAAAAATACTCATCGGCATCTTTTTTCTTAAACTTTACTATTACAGTGGTGGTCTTTATTTCCTTATAGCCCTGAGCTACCTCATGGGATGCAAGTCCCGTACCGCATCTTGAGCAGTAAGGGGAAATCTTATGCCCCTCATACAGATACCCTTCATCCTTGAACTTTTTAAGTATCCACCAGACTGTTTCAATATACTCATTTTCATAGGTAACATATGGGTTATCCATATCTATAAGGAAGGCCATTTTTTCAGTCATGTCCCTCCACATTCCTACATATTTGAAAACAGACTCGCGGCACTTCTGATTGAACTCCCTGATGCCGTACTTTTCGATATCCTGCTTCCCGGTTAATTTGAGCTCCTTTTCAACCTCGATTTCTACAGGGAGACCGTGGGTATCCCATCCGCCCTTCCTTTTGACCTGATATCCTTTCATAGTCTTGTACCGACAGATAGTATCCTTAAGGGTTCTGGAAATTACATGATGCAACCCGGGTTTGCCATTGGCCGTAGGAGGCCCTTCATAGAATATGAAAGGCTTTTTCCCTTCCCTGGTTTCTACGCACTTTTTTAGTATGTCGATCTCATTCCAGTATTCCGATATACTTTTTTCATTTTCTTCAATCCGGCCTTCCGATAAAAATTTAAATTTATCCATGCTATACATCCTTTCTGAGAGTATGATCTACTATAATTAAAAGTCCCTTTGGTCAAAACCAAAGGGACGATATTATACCGCGGTACCACCCATGTTATGCGTCTATTCCAGGAATACGACACATCACTTAACGCATCTAACGCATGCCTGCGAAAGAGCTTACTGATTTCAGCCCTTCAGCTCCGAGGTGATTTTCATAAAATGGCAAATAGCAATCTTTCACCAAATGATTGCCTCTCTTTGAATTGCGTCCTTTACTACTGTCCTCTTCATTGCTGTTACTTCATGCCTCATTATACCATAAATTAATATTCATTATTATATATATATTCCTATCGGATGTCAAGGTGCTGTTAATTTTGGCAGAACAGAATAAGCCCTGTCTATATAAATTATGGCATTGCATTCCGGATATCTGTTTTTTATTTCCCGGGCCACTTCCCCTGAAAGCTCTCTGGCCTTTTTTTCGTCATATTCGAAGGGCACTACCAAATCAAATATAAGGTTCTTGTGATCTTCTCCCCCAACTATTCTGAAATCATGTATGGACAGTTCCTCATGCATTTCCTTTACAAGTTGGGTTATCTGTTCCTGGGTCTTTTGCACTAATTTGTCATCAGTATTGATAGGATCCATGTGAATCACCATATGTATTTCCATTTCTTCCGATATTTCCTGCTCTGCCAGGTCAATTACATCATGAGCTTTCATAATATCCATACTGGCGGGAATTTCGGCATGCAGTGAAACAACACACCTGCCCGGGCCGTAGTTGTGGACTATCATGTCGTGAATGCCTATGATGCCGTCATAGCTCATAGTCTTCTCGGCTATCTTCCTTACGAACTCAGGATCCGGAGCTTCTCCCAGCAGAGGATTCAAGGTATCTTTCGTGAGAGATATTCCGGAATAAATTATGAATGCAGACACCAGCAGCCCTGCATATCCGTCCACCGGAAAAGTCGTCCACAGGGAAGCAAGCAGCGACAGGGCAACTACCGATGTGGTTGTCACATCGCTCAGACTCTCTGCAGCAGCAGCTTCCATGGCTTTGCTTCCTGTTTCCCTGCCTATTCTTTTATAAAATCTGCTCAGCCAGACTTTAATCCCTATGGATAAAAGCAATATCGAAAAGGGTATTATATCAAACCTGACAATTTCCGGGTTCCTTACCCTGTCAAAGGAGCTTTTCAAAAACTCAAAGCCTGCAAGTATTACCATGAAAGATACAACCATAGCCGATATGTACTCAATTCTTCCATGCCCGAAGGGATGCTCCCGGTCTGCCGGCTTGTTGGTTATTTTAAAGCCGATCAGTGTAATCACGGAGGAAGCGGCATCTGACAGGTTGTTGACAGCATCGGCGGTGATGGCAATACTGTTTATCATAATACCAAGTGCAATCTTTGCTCCTGAAAGTATAACATTGCAGGCAATGCCTACAAATCCCCCCAGGTATCCGTATTTTTGCCTGACATTCTTATCACCGGTATTATTTTTATCCTTTATGAAAGTTTTTATTAGAATATCCGTAAGCAATATAACACCCCGTATTCTATATGATAATTACGATAATTTCCTATGCCTATTTATTATAAGGCTGCAGCGGAATAAAATCAAAAGAAAAAAATTTCTACATCTTCCCTCCCGCATTTTTTATATGTACTTTAACCTCAACATTAATCTCCGCATCCTCTATTATTCTGTCTATATCCTCTTTTGTAAGCTTTTCCCTTGTATATGCTTTTATGTAATTAGCGAGGCATAACGCATCAAACTTATATTCCTCCTGGGTCTTTTCAATAAAAGCCTCAGCTCTTTTTTTTATGTGCTGCTCCAAGGAATCCTGAAAAACCTTTATTAAGTTCGTACCATCCTGTATGGGTTTTTGCTCCTTGTGCTCCACTATTGTTCCTGTTA
The DNA here is from genome assembly GCA_012519325.1 of Gracilibacteraceae bacterium. Lineage (GTDB taxonomy): Bacteria > Bacillota > Clostridia > Lutisporales > Lutisporaceae > BRH-c25. The sequence continues at coordinate 14,739 of JAAYQK010000135.1, forward strand.
ATTTTATCTGTATATTGAAAAAGTATTTGTCTCCTTCCCTTTTCACAGTCACTTTTCGGCTATTACTACCTCTGAATGTTGCCTTATCAATAACTTCTCCATCCTTAAATGCTTCAAAGGATAAAATCCCCTGGCACTTTATGCCCCTTAGCATAACTGCTGTCTCTGTCTCATACCTGCCCAGCTCTTCTGCAATCCTTCCATTGTTCACCAGGCATGAACCTGCCAGCACAATATGCTCGTCTTTGTATGTAATAAGAGGCAATAATGCTGATGTCTCATAGCTGAGCAAAAATTTATTCAGATCAAATATAGTTGTATATGGATAAAAAAGAGTTTTCTTACTGCTCTTTAGAAGAGATCTCAAATATATTCCGATATTAGGATAATCGTGAATTGGCTTTCCTATAAAATCTACAGCTCTTCCTTTAATTACAACCACATATAATGAAGCTTTTACCGTAGGGTTTCTTGTAATTATATCAGTGACTGCCAAAACATCCTCTTTTTTGGCAAGCTCTTCTCCGATAAGAAGAAGCTGCAGTTGGCCTAATATCACCCGCTCCCCCAGCTGTGAGTTCCGCCTCTCCCTTGCTTCCCCTGTCATTTTTCCTGTGGTTCCCACAATATGAAACTTTCTGGCTGCTTCCTTATAGAATATAGGAATTCCTAAAGAAATCAGATATTTGTCTTAGGGGTACTCCTTTTCGCTTTCCAGTACTTTATCAATAGCAGCGAAAAGAGGCACTGTTAAATCATCCAATTCTTTAACATCCCAGCAGCCCTCAAGAATAAGTGAGCACAGTAAAACCAGAATTAGAAGAAATATTTTTTTAGACCTTTTCACTCTTCTTCTCCCTCCTTTTACCTGTAAACAGCCCGAATATAATGAGTATCAGAGGCAAGGCAATACCTACTATTAATGCAGTAAACCCTACATACTCCGATATTTTAAAAACCTGTAATATGTCTTTAGGATAAACTGCTATAAATATTATTATTGGAAACAGTATTAATGTAATCAGCTTTTGAGATTTTTGTTCAAAAAGCTGTGCAATTATATGACTTGCACAAAAAATACTGAATGCTTATTGGCCTTAGGGATACTCCTATCCATGCCTGTATAAACAGGAACTCAATTCTTTCAATTATGGGTAACTCGGTTGTTGCAAGCAGCCGGAGTGTAGGCCATGTATAAACCTGTGTAAGTTCTGCTCCGAAGACTGAGACTGTGCCGATAACAAAATACAAATATATGAGTAGGGTTATCAGCAGTCCGTACAGGCTTGCACAATAAGCTTCTTTTTCTCTTGATACATAGGGATGGGAAACAATATAAAGCTCAAACCCGGAAAAGGCAAACCCAGTTGTAAGCGCCGCTCTGACATAATCAGAAATCTTATAGTTAAAAACCGGCATCAGGTTTCTAATATCAAAATTCTTCACCATGGCAGGCAAGGAGAATAAGAAAAGCGGGAAAAGCACATAAAAGAAAAATTCATTTACCCGCCCCAGTATCTTGGCATTGCCCAAGGCCAAATATGCACACGCAGCCAGCATCAATACCATCTGCACAAATATCGGCGTCTCAATAAGAAGAAACATTGATGCTAATTCAATAAAGTTCCTTAGAAAAATTGCAGCTGCAAATATTGAGTATAATGCGAGCATTGCACTGAATATGCTTCCCAAGAATCCTCCGCCGACCTTTCGGCAGACATTTACAAAGCCGGTGCTATTGTTTTTTTTATATAAAAACCTTATTAATGATAGCGAAGCAAGAGGAAACAATGAACCAAGAATAACGGCGAACCATGCATCCTGACCGACCTCCTTTGCTGCCAGGCGTGGAAGACTCATAATTCCGGTTCCCAGCATGGTTCCTATAATAATAAATATAAGCTGTTTACTTGTTATGGTAAATTCATCATTGCTTTGCATTTTATTTTTGCTCCCTTTTATTGTTCAGTCTCTTCTTATCCTTGACAGGAATAGAATCTGGGCGCAGCTTCATTGCCCAGATAGGAACCCTGACAAATAAATCCCTGAAGTCCCTGAACCTTGTAGGAGCCAAGGGTGCAAAATACGGCAAGCTGAAGCTTTCCAACCTACAAAGGTGGATTATTATTACCGTCCAGCCTAAGGTTATACCAAATGCACCAAAGGTTGCCGCCAGTATAATGA
>JAAYQK010000136.1 GCA_012519325.1 Gracilibacteraceae bacterium
AAATCAATACATGCGGCTTTTCCTGTCATACTTGTTACTCCTTATTAATTGTCGAATATTGTAGAATTTCTGGTATCATTTTCAATTATATAATATTTTTAAAATTAATACACTAGAATTATTAAATTGAATAATTTTTTGATTACTAAAATAACATAAAGGGAACACTTGGAATTGAGAAACTTACTTAAGCGGAAATCGGAGGTTAATGATGAAGTTCTACATAGGCATAGACGTAGGATCTGTAAGTACAAATGTAGTAGCGGTGGATGATGGTCTTAATGTATTGTCAAAGCAGTACATAAGAACAAATGGCCAGCCTCTTGAATCAGTGAAGGAGGGTTTAAGGAATCTTAAGGCAGAGCTGGGCAGCAGCTAAGGAGTTTTAGGCGCAGGTGTTACAGGCAGCGGCAGACAGCTTGGCGGCATAATGGTGGGAGCTGATGTAATAAAAAATGAAATAACGGCACATGCAGCTGCTGCAATTGCATATTTCCCGGATGCAAGAACCATATTTGAAATAGGTGGACAGGATTCCAAGATTATAATGCTCAAGAATGGTATGGTAGTAGATTTTGCAATGAATACAGTTTGTGCTGCAGGGACAGGTTCCTTTCTGGAGCATCAGGCTGAAAGGCTGAAGGTGGGAATAGAGGAGTTTGGAGATATTGCTTTAAAAGCTGAGAGAAATGTAAGAATTGCAGGCAGATGTACAGTATTTGCCGAATCCGATATGATTGCCAAGCAGCAGTATGGATTTTCAAAAGCCGATATAATCAACGGTTTGTGTGAAGCTCTTGTAAGGAACTATATCAACAATCTCGGAAGAGGTAAAAAGCTTGAATCTCCTTTTGTGTTCCAGGGAGGAGTAGCTGCAAACAGGGGCATAAAAGCAGCTTTTGAAAAAGTATTAGGCCATGAGGTTGTCGTACCGGAGCATTACAATGTAATGGGAGCAATAGGTGCGGCGATACTTGCAAGGGAATACGTCCTGAAGACCGGCAGCCCTTCATCATTCAGAGGTTTTAAGACCGGCGGCCTTGATTTTGTACCCACAAGCTTTGAGTGCACCGGCTGTGATAATTCCTGTGAAGTGATCAAGATTGAAATGAACAATAAGGTTGTGGCAATGTGGGGGGACAGATGCGGCAGGTGGACAAATTCTGTCGATAACATTCGCTTGTAAGTTTGCTGGTTCTCCAGCGAAAAAAGTGCATCGTGAAATACCTTTTTTTAAAAAGGTTTGCATATATTTATCCCTTACGTAATAACTTTATATAAAGAAACATAACTGCCTAGTAACTGAATATTATTGACCAAGATGGGAGGGATATTTATCAAACCGAGAATTATTTTGCTAACCAAGAAAAACCTTGTAATTTATGCTGTATTGTTTATTGTTCTTGTTGTCGGCTTGGTTTTATTGTTTACATTAAGAAGTAATGAAGCAGGGCTCGCTGCTTCAGGCTATACATATCTGAAATACAATGATGGGGTCTATGTGGGAGTTGAGAAAACGGAGTCAGGGGATGTTAAAGCGGAGGTAACAATAAAGAACGAAAAGATAAAGGATATAAAGCTTATCGAAATGCCTCCCGATTACATAAGCAATAATCCCAACATCAAGGATGAAATATCGGACATAATTTATACAACAATAAAGAAACAGAATTTGGCAGCTGCAAGTGATAAGGGAAATACATCATATGTGTTGAGCAAGGTAATAAAAGCAGTAAGAAATGCACTTAATGAATCTATGATAACACAGTGAAAAAAGAATGTAAAAGGGGACTTGGGAGAAACGTTCCCATGTCCCCATGTTTTATTGATTGCGTTTGCAGCTGGGACAATAGCCGAAGAAGTAAAGCTGTTGATTGGTAAGTTGATAACCTGTCCTTTTTTCCACCTGATCCAAAAAATCAAAAAGCATTTCATCATGTACATCTTCAACTTTTCCACAAGCTGTGCAAATAATATGAGGATGCTGATTAACATTTGCGTCATATCTGAATTTATCTTCCCCTACATTGATCTCCTGAACTAACCCAAGGTCCTTGAATACTTCAAGGGATTTATATACTGTTGCCAGGCTCATTGTCGGATATATCGGCTGAAGCTTGCTGTACAGCATGTCAACACTTGGATGTTCCTTTGTATTTTTCAGTATGTCGTAAACGGCTATACGCTGGGGAGTAACTTTATAGCCCTTTTCCTTTAAGAATTTAATTAAATCAATCATATTCATTCCTCCAGCGGAAATATTTTATCAAGCAAAGTTGAATTTCGCATTAAAAGGTCGCTTAGGTGCAGCAAACAGAGAAACAGTTAATAGATTTATGATAATTTTTTATCATATAATCATATAAATCATAATGGAATAATTTACTTTTGTCAATAAAAATCATACATAATATGGAAACTTTGAAAAAACAGTCGAAAAGAATGAAAATAATAATAAGTATTAACAAATAAATTATACATTTAATTATATCACTAATTTGCATAAAGTAAACATAATATCGAAAACATTTTTCATAATTTTTGTATCTTCAGCGGTTAAGGGTTAAGTGCCGGTATGATTTCTCAGCTACATATAATATGTTTGACCTGGCAAATCAGCAGGAAATATATAACATCAGTCGAATATTATTATCTGTCCATGTGTGTTTTGCGGACTCAACAGGCTGATGGCCCCTTTAAAAAGCGTTTGCGGGATATTTGAGTACCGGGAGGGGATTTGAATGGATGATTACAGGAGTTATAACTTTCTGGGTGCACATTTCACTGATATTGACGGTATTGATGGAGTTTTATTTGCTGTATGGGCTCCTAATGCCGATGCCGTGAATGTGACAGGAGATTTTAACAATTGGAGCGGCACTGCCAATCCTATGACAAAAGCAGATGATTCCGGTATATGGTCGGTTTTCATTCCCGGATTAAGAGAGTGGGATGCGTACAAGTATGAGATACATGCTGTAGTATGCAACTTTACTCCTGCCGTATGTGAAGGGTATAGAATAGGGGTACCATACAACTGCAAATACTGTGAGATATTTAACAGTGACCGGGTGGAGCTTGGCGGATCAGGATTCAACGGTACCGCAGTATATTATGCTAAAAGACAGAAATGGCACAACCGGGATTATATGATTGAAATCAATATACCTCCTTTGGCGGCAGTGTATTTTAAGCCCGCAACCATTTCCGGGGAGGAATTGACGGCTGAGGCGGTTCAGCTGGAAACACCAGCTGCATCTATATCCTTATCCTCCTTGTCTCTGCGATAATAGCCTATAGCAAACATGGTTAATGTTAATCAGATATTGTATAATAGATGAAGTAATTGGTTTTTTGTCTGAATCTGCAGTTGTGCGGGGTGAAAATATGGCTGTTGGCAAGAACAAATTCAAGGAAGATTTTTTGAAAAAGCTTATTACCATGCATGCAAAAAATTTTGAAGAGGCAACGAATTACGAAAGGTACTCGGCTCTCGGAAGCCTTATAAGGGATTATGCCGCCATGGATTGGATCAGAACCGACGAAGAATACCGAAGAAAGAATACTAAACAGGTATATTATTTTTCTATCGAATTCCTGTTGGGGAAGCTGCTGGGAAGCAATCTGTTGAATTTGGGCCTGGAAAAGGTTTGTGAGGAAGTGCTTCAGGAGCTGGGCTGCACCTTGAAGGATATAGAGTCTGCCGAGCATGATGCAGGACTTGGAAATGGAGGCTTGGGAAGACTTGCAGCTTGCTTTCTGGATTCCATGGCTTCCCTCGGCATACCCGGCCACGGCTGCGGAATAAGGTACAGGTACGGCTTTTTTCAGCAGAAGTTTATTGACGGTTATCAGGTGGAGCTTCCTGAGAATTGGCTCAGGGAGGGGAATGTCTGGGAGATGAGAAAGGCCTGCAAGGCTGTGGAGGTAAGGTTTGGCGGTAAGGTTACCGCCGAGTACGAGAATAATAAGCTTAAGTTCAAGCATGCGGACTATGAGACAGTGCTTGCCGTTCCCTATGACATCCCGATAATCGGATATAATAACGGAACAGTAAATACTTTAAGACTTTGGAGTGCGGAAAGTCCCGAAAAAGATTTCGATTTACCCTCCTTCAGCAGGGGGGATTATATGAAAGCTGTGGAGAATAAGTATTCCGCTGAGTCCATATCACAGGTGCTTTATCCGGATGACAGCTTCGCCGAGGGCAGGAAGCTCAGGCTTAAACAGCAGTATTTCTTTGTGTCGGCCGGACTTCAAAGCATTGTGAGGGCATATAAACGTACTAATGACAGTATTTACGATTTTGATAAGAAAGTTGCGGTCCATATTAATGATACGCATCCGGCAATTGCAATACCTGAGCTTATGAGGATTCTCATAGATCAGGAGGGTGTAGACTGGGATACTGCCTGGGAAATAACAACCAATACAATTTCCTATACAAACCACACAATCCTCTCTGAGGCACTGGAAAAATGGCCTATTGACATGTTTAAACCCTTGCTGCCGAGAATTTATATGATTATCGAGGAAGTAAACGAGTGGTTTTGCAAAGAGCTTTGGAACAGGTACCCCGGTCAGTGGGACAAGATATCCGGAATGGCAATTATTGCGGACGGACACGTGAGAATGGCTCATCTTGCGATAGTTGGAAGCCATAGTGTCAACGGTGTTGCCAAAATGCATACTGAAATACTGAAAAAAAAGGAACTGGCGGACTTTTGTCACTTTTATCCGTATAAGTTCAACAACAAAACCAACGGAATCACCCACAGAAGGTGGCTTTTAAAATGCAATCCGGAGCTTGCCCGGCTTCTTAATGATAAAATAGGCGCCGGCTGGATAAAGCATCCCGCCGACCTTATCAGGTTCCTTAAATATCAGGAGGATCCTGAGGTACAGGAAAGAGTAAGGCAGATAAAGCAAAATAATAAGCTTGAACTGGCAAAAATTATCAAGGATGGATATTCCATAGATATAGATGTAAACTCAATATTTGATATACAGATAAAAAGGATGCATGCATATAAACGCCAGCTGTTGAACGTACTCCATATAATGCACCTTTACAATCGCCTGAAGGAGGATCCCGGACTTGATATTATTCCAAGGACTTTCATATTCGGAGCAAAAGCAGCACCGGGCTACAAGCTGGCAAAGCAGGAGATCAAGCTAATCAATACGGTTGCTGACAAGATAAACAATGACAAAAGCATCGGGAATAAGCTCAAGGTTATATTTTTGGAGGATTATAAGGTATCACTGGCAGAAAAGATAATACCGGCTGCCGATGTAAGTGAACAGATTTCAACAACTACGAAAGAAGCCTCAGGCACGGGGAATATGAAGCTTATGATGAACGGTGCAATTACAGTTGCTACCCTGGACGGTGCAAATATCGAGATAAGAGATGAAGTAGGAGACGAAAATATTATTATATTCGGAATGACTGAAAAAGAAGTTCTGGACTATTACAGGAACGGCGGATACAGTGCAATTGAGATTTACAACAGGGATTTACGCATAAAGACTGTTGTTGATCAGCTGGTAAACGGTTTTTTTCCGGTAAGCAGCGTTGAATTCCTAGATATCTACAATCATCTTCTTCTGCATAACGATGAATATTTCGTACTGAAGGACTTTAATGCATACGCGGAAGCCCACGAAAGGGTGGATGAGCTCTACAGGCAGAAATCAAAATGGCTCAGGATGAGTATTGCAAATATTGCCCATTCAGGAGCCTTTTCCAGTGACAGGACAATATCCGAATATGCCTCGGGCATATGGAAGGCCAAAATGGTGATACTATGACGATTGGTTGCATGAACATAAAGGAATCAATACTCCGGCGAAGTAATAGCATACAAGCC
>JAAYQK010000137.1 GCA_012519325.1 Gracilibacteraceae bacterium
ACACGGATTATGATTTTGACAGGGCTATACTGATATGTCTTTGGATAAGTTCTGCCGGTGTCAAAAGGTCCTCCATGACCCGAGGCACCTAAGCCGGCTTCCATGCCGGCTTCACGAACTTTTTACCAAAGCCATATCAGAGGCCTGTTACCAAAATGCATAAAAGTGTGCCCTGCTATACTATACAAGCTCTTGCTTGGTTAGGCATCCTTCATATACGTCGCATTCTTCTACAGATGCACGATCATAAAATTTGCCTGTTTTATGATATAATATATGCATATTATAGTTTTTGTAATTTGTATTAAACTACACTATATAATAATATTCCGGAGGGTTTATAAATGGAAAAGAGTTTTTCATCTCAAGCTTTGGAGGTAAACCTGGCAAAAACCCGGGATACTGATATTATTATTCCCGAAGACCATAAGTGGTTTGCTGAGCTTTCCAAGTCATACTGGGGCATATACAAACGCACTCAGGAATTTATAAAAGAGCTTAACCACCAGTATATCAATTACCAGTATGTAATTGAAAATCTTCATAATATAAGCCTGACCGATCTATGGTTTTATAATTCTCTGGAGGAGTCCGAAAAGGCACTAACAGTATTGGTGAATATATTTAAAAAATTATTTGCGGCAAATCTTAAAGAAAACCAAAGAGAACTTCTTATTACAACTCTTATAAAGTTTATTGACCGCCTTGCAAAGCTGGGGAAATTTCCGGAAAGCATTATTCACCAGTGCTTGGACATAATCAAGTCTGATATGGAAAGGTATGAGCTTTTATACATAAGAAATTCAGGATATTTCAAGACATATCTGAATAAGATAGCCGAGCTTCCTCAATACAATAAGGAAGTATTGGATATGACGAGAAAATTGCTCTCAAAATGCATTGATTATTGGGAAGAAACCTCCAAGGTGGAAAAATGGTTTCAGGAGAAAAAGTCGCTTTTCCATACAGAAAACACTGACAAGATAAAAAACATCGGAAAGCCTTTTTTTGAGGGGCTCAGAATACAACTGAAGAAAGCCAATGATTGGAACCAGATGTGTGATATGCTCTTTTTCAATGATATATCCAATTATTTTCGAAGGTTCAGTGAACAATTCGGTACTTCCCTTGAAAAGATATATTACATATTTTATCTGATACATCTGCCTGGCATGATACAGCTTAAGAACCATTTGCTTTATGATATGAACAGGCTTTTGAGAAATGTACTGAAGGAACTGAATGAAGAGGAGGCAACAACCTTCCTGGCTAATATAATGGTATTGTTTGAGGAATTGAAGGAACAGCATATGGGAACTGTATTAGAATGCATACAGACCTTGGGAAAGGGAGTTATTGATACAGGGAACAAGGAGATTATTTCTTATTTTGTTAAAGGATTGATAGAATTTGGCTTCGTATATCCGGGAGAGCTTATTGTAAACAGTGACTGGCAGATACAGGTGAACACAAATCATGTGAAGAACATCAGAGTCTGGCTTGAACTTATTGAGTATTCACCGGAGGATATGAAAGAGCTTCTTTCTGCACTTATTGTCAATCTGAAGCTGGGAGGGATTTTCATATCCGATACCGATCTTTTTCAGAGAGATGTTACTAAGCTGTTAAACTCCAATATAGGGCCTGTTTATAAGCAGATGAAGCAGTTAGCCAGAATCTTTCCAGTATATTTCAGGGATATAGGAGCAGAAGGAAAGCTAAGAGAGGTGACTACTGCAGTTGATGAATTATCAAGAAGGAAGGATAGGCTGATACACTTCTTGAGAAAGCAGGTACATACAGAAAGCAATAATACACATATAGAGCTTGCAAAGAAGATAATACAATATTGGTATGATGGAAATAATGAGTCCTTAAAGAAGGTTGTTCCTCAAGATGTTTTTGAAACACTGGATACTGCAAGCGAGTGGTATGTACATGTTCACGACATAATGCTGGAATTATGCAAAAGGAAGGATGCAACTCCCGAACAGCTTCTGCTTCTTGATGCAGAAGAGATTGAGCAGTCTGTTTCCGCTATTGCTTCAGAAAGCAGCCGCGAAAAAAGAAGGGTCATTTATTTGTTTCGGCTTTATTCGCTTCTGATGGAAAAGTATTCCCTGGAATCTGAAAATATTATCTTGATGCTGAAGAGTTACAGGTTTTTCAGCAATAAGGATATTGAGGGACTGCAGAAGTGCTTGGACAGAAATGACATAGGATCGGCCCTTGGTCAGGTTTATAAGCTGATGCGGCATTTAAAAGAGATAATTGTTGATACAAATGAAAGCGAAGCTTTGGAAAATATATATTATAAGCGTCATGTTGCAGTAGGGATACCTTCGATGTACGGTCAGTATATAGAACCGAAGTTTGAAGCTCTGGGATTGATGTTCAGGCTGGAAAAGGCTGCTGCAAAGCTGATGGCACAGCTCCTTCAGGAAATCAATCTTGAATATATATCAGCCAAAACCTTCAGACATGTATATGATGTATTGGGGCTGTTTAAGGAAGGGCTTGAACTGGACGGTATATATAACCAGGGATTTGATTCAAACTTTGAAATGTTCAAGTACAGTCTTACCTCTCCAAGTTTTTCCCTGGATCAATATATAAACATATTTCAGTTCATGGCTCAGAACATCAAGCAAATAATAAGCGAGTACTTCCTTGATGTTTACGAGAGCCCGCTGAAAGTGGCGATACAGCAGATATTCGGCATAAAGGGTTCCTTTTCGGATCCCAATAACAAGCAGCTCTACCACATGAAATCGGAGAAATTTTTCAGGGAAATATTGTCATCTGCTTTCCTGATTCAAGATCTTGATAATTTCATTACCAATTTGGTAAGTACTTTAAGAAGTATGGTAGACAATTATTCAAGTGAAATAATAAAGAATATGATGACCTATGATCCGGATCTGACTATAAGCCCTCTTTATAAAGAAACTGTGGATATGGATAATCCGGTATTTCTAGGGGCAAAAGCATACTTTCTTAAGAAAATGATATCCTACGATTTTCCGATACCTCATGGATTTGTCCTTACAACCGAGGTTTTCAGGCATAGGAGGATTATTACGGAACATCCGTATATTGAACAGGAAATTGACCAGCTTATACTTAATTATATATGGGAGATAGAAAAGATAACACGGCAGCAGTTCGGGAATCCCAAAAATCCTTTGCTTTTTTCCGTGCGGTCCGGTACGGCAATTTCAATGCCGGGTGCTATGAGAACTTTTCTGAATGTAGGAATGAATGACGAGATTGCCGAAACCTTCAGCAGGAAGCCGAACCATTCATGGGCAGCCTGGGATTGTTACAGGCGTTTTATTCAAAGCTGGGGTATGGCATACGGAATTGAGAGAGATGTTTTTGACGGAGTGATTCTTGAGTATAAAGTAAAGTTTGGAGTCGAACAGAAAATTCAATTTACTCCTGAGCAGATGAAAGAAATAGCTTATGCCTATAAGAAGGTGCTTAGTGATTACGGAATTCAAATTGAAAAGGATCCCTTCAAGCAGTTGAAGCAGGCTATACTAAGCGTTATTGATTCATGGTCCTCCAGCAGAGCTATATACTACAGGGAACATCTTCAGATTGCAGATGAATGGGGAACAGCTGTAATAGTTCAAAAAATGGTTCTTGGGAACTTGTCTGAGCGATCCGGTACGGGAGTGGTGTTTACAAAGAGTCCCCTAAAAACCAAATCCGGTATTAATTTGTATGGAGATTTTACATTATGCAGCCAGGGTGAGGATATAGTATCAGGACTGGTGCATACGCTGCCTATTACAGAAAGCCAGCGTAGGGAACATTACATTGACTGCAGCTTTTCCCTCGAGTCTGCATTTCCCCATATATATAATGCTTTGATGGATTTAGCCGTACAGCTTATTGATACATACGGCTTTATGCATCAGGAGATAGAGTTTACTTTTGAATCTGATAGTCCGGATGACTTGTATATTCTTCAGACCAGGAACCAGAAGCTGAAAAAACAGAAGGTTTTATCCAGCTTCATTCCGGCTCCGGATGAAATGAAGCTTGCCGGACGCGGGATAGGAATCGGCGGCGGAGCGTTGACAGGAATATTGGTCTTTGATATGGAGGACTTAAAGGAAGCTGCTAAGAACTATCCAGGAGAAAAAAGAATATTGGTAAGGCCTGATACTGTGCCTGACGATATACCTTTGATATTTAGCTGTGACGGGCTTATTACAGGCAGGGGAGGAGCTACATCCCATGCCGCAGTTACTGCCGGGAGCTTGGGGAAGGTATGCGTTGTAAACTGCAAAGGATTGCTGGTAAACGAAGCTGAAAAGACATGCAGTATAAATGGAACAAACTTCAAATCAGGAGACAGAATCTCCATTGATGGCAATCTTGGAAATGTATATGAAGGAGTATACGATATACAATATGAATAACATAAGTAGTATATCTTATTAATTAATCAGTATATCACAATAAACGAAAAAAAGGAAAAATGACTCACAATATAAAGCTTTGAAAAGATATGTGCTGTATGATATAATATGCGTAAATGCATATTATATTCTTTTTATTTATAAAATCTTCAGCCTGTAGAGTTCGCAATTGTGTGATTATTTGCTCCGCAAAACACACATCGGATAATGTAGTTTGGCCGTATAATTAATAAGTGATGGGAGTGGTTAAATGAATTCACCTTTACAAAGCAAAAGGGTGTTGGGAATCAATGGCATAGGCCGTATCGGAAAGCTAACCCTATGGAATCATCTCAACCTAAAGCATTTTGACGGAATAGTAATCAATGCAGGTCGAGAGATAGGCAGAAAAATCGATGACATTATTCATTATCTGACTACTGATTCAACTTATGGCAGTATCGACAGATTCCTATATGGCTATACAGGAAGGTCCTGCAATGTGAAGGTATTGGATGAGGGCGAATGCAGACTTGAAATGAACGGAATTCCTGTAAAAGTACTTAAGAAGACAAGGAATCCAAGAGAAATAGATTGGGCAAAAGAAGGAGTCAGACTGGTTATTGATTGTACAGGCGTTTTTTTGGATCCAACAAAGCCTGCGGATTACCCGAAAGGAAGTATCAGAGGCCATCTGGAAGCAGGAGTTGAGAAGGTAATTGCAAGTGCACCTTTTAAAATCACGGATTCTTCACAAAAGATGCCTGAAGACAGTGCCTTGTTTGTATATGGAGTGAATCATGCCAGCTATGATCCGGCCAGGCATCACATATTATCAGCGGCTAGCTGCACTACTACAGGTTTAGCGCATATGATCAAGCCTCTTCTCGATACGGAAGAGACTTCAAGGATTATAACCGCCTCGATGTCTACCGTTCACGCTGCAACAAATAATCAGAACATATTGGATGCTTCTCCGAAGGCAGGCTCAAAGGACCTTAGGAGAAACAGGTCGGTATTTAATAATATAATTCCTACATCAACCGGTGCTGCAATAGCATTGGAAGAAATACTGCCTGAAATCAAGAGAGTAGGGTTTATGGCCGATTCTGTAAGGGTACCTACAAGTACAGTGTCCCTTATATCACTGAATATCACCTTCCGAACAGAACTCAATATTATGGGTGAGCCTATAATAAACAGAGAATTTATAAATGATATTTACAGAAAAGCTGCAGCAGGTGCTCAAAAGGATCTTCTTATATACAGCGAAGAACAGAATGTATCCTCCGATTTAATCGGATGTCAGGCGGCAGTAATTATTGAAGGCCATGAAAATCATACAAGGACAGGGTTTTTGTCTCTTTCTGCAGAGACATTGAGAGAACACGGAATAGATTCTGCCCAGGACATTAATCTCCCTGTAACTCATGCCAAGATATTCGGATGGTATGACAACGAGTTCGGTAACTATGTCAATTGTCTTGGAAAACTGACGGTATATGTTGACAAGAATTTGATATAGCCGGCATTTCTGTGTTGACGCAAACTCGTGTGGATACAGTTCATAAAGAGATACCGCAGCTTCGGTAGCGATACCGGAGTTTTTTTTGCTTATACTGTATACAAAAATAAAATTTTGTTATAAAATAATATTTAATGTTTTTAAATATTAAGCAATACATGCTCTAATATAATGATTTAAAATATAGCTTTTATTATAGTTTTACAGGAGGAAATAAAGTTGTACAGAATCAGATTGTTGAACAAAATATCTCCAAAGGGTCTGGAATTCTTGGAGAAAAGAGGTTACTGCATTTCACAGAATATGGATAATCCTGATGCAATAATAGTAAGAAGCTTTCCTATGCACGAAATGGAGCTGCCCCAGTCACTGAAAGCAATTGCAAGGGCCGGAGCAGGAGTCAATAATATTCCTGTAGATAAATGCTCAGAAAAGGGGATTGTAGTATTCAACACTCCAGGTGCAAATGCAAATGCAGTGAAGGAACTGACCATCCTGGCTTTGCTTATGTCTTCCAGAAAAGTAGTGGAAAGTATAATGTGGAGTAAATCTTTATCAGGAAGTTCAGAAGATATAAAGTCACTTATAGAGAAAGGAAAGGGAAAATTCGTCGGCCCGGAAATCAAAGGAAAGAAGCTTGGAGTAATCGGATTGGGTTCAGTAGGAGTAATGGTCGCAAATGCTGCACATTCTTTAGGTATGGAAGTGGAAGGCTATGATCCATATATTTCGATTGACTCTGCCTGGGGATTGTCAAGAAGCATAAAAAAGGCTGAAAGCTTGAGAGGACTATTAGAAGGCTCAGATTATATAACGCTTCATGTGCCTCTGATGGATAGCACCAGGAACATGATTGACAGCAAAGCATTCAAGCTTATGAAGCGAGGTGTAAGGCTTCTTAATTTTTCAAGAGACGGATTGATTGACAAAGATGAACTTATGAAAGCTCTGAAAGAAAGAATTGTAGAAGTGTATGCTACTGATTTTCCTGATGTGGAGCTGATAAAGCTGGATAATGTAATTTCATTCCCACATATAGGCGCATCGACACTGGAATCAGAGGAAAATTGTGCATTAATGACATCTAATCAGATTAAATGCTTTCTGGAATGGGGTACGATAAAAAATTCCGTAAACTTTCCAAATTGTGATTTGGGTAATATGTTTAATAACAGAATTACCTTGGCGCACTTGAATATACCCAACATGGTCGGACAAACGACCGGAATACTTGCAAGCAGAGGAATAAACATTGACAATATGATTAATAAAAGCAAGGACAAGCTTGCTTATACAATTATTGATACAGATGACAGAATACCTGAGAATGTTTTAAAAAGACTGGAAGGCATCGACTCAATGCTGAGGGTAAGAAGGTTGTAATAAAGTGAAGTAACAATGCCATGTACCTTATCATATAATATAAGAGTATATCATTAGTAGAGATGACCTCAACTGATGATATAGCCTCCGGCAGATGCACACCGTGCATACGAAATTGGCGTCCAAGTACGCTGGTGGCATACTTGAAATAAGAGAGGTGTATGGTATTTGATTATTCATGTTGTAAGAGCAGGAGACAGCTTATATTCGATTTCAAGACGCTATGGTGTACCAATCGAAAGAATTGCATCCGATAATGAATTAAACGTTTCTGAAAGCCTGGTAATTGGCCAGACAATTGTTGTTATGGAGGGGACAAGACAGCACACGGTAAGAGCAGGGGAATCGCTTTATTCAATTGCAAGACAATACGGAACGACGGTTGCCGGAATACAAGCTGCCAATCAGATTGCCAATCCTGCCTTAATCATGCCTGGAATGGTGCTGACAATACCATCAGGCACAGATAAACTGGGTACTATAGACGTAAACGGATACACATTTCCGAATATCAATATGGACGTACTGAGAAAAACACTGCCCTATCTGACGTTCTTGAGCATTTTCAGCTATGAAGTCACACCCGAAGGGAGCTTCAGAACAATAAATGATGAACCGCTGATTGCAGCAGCCAGGGAAGCAAATGTTGCACCCCTTATGGTGATAACCAACCTGAGAGAAGGCGGGGGTTTTGATAGTGACTTGGCAAGGACAATACTTACAAATGAACAGGTTCAGGATACACTGATTAACAACGTGATAGAAAACCTGAGGGCAAAAAATTACAGCGGACTTGACATAGACTTTGAATACATTTATCCGGAGAACAGAGAAAACTACAATGATTTCCTGAGAAAGGTAGTTTCCCGGCTCAGGCCATTAGGCTACTCAATTACTACAGCTCTGGCACCCAAAATTGCAGCAGATCAGCCCGGGCTGCTTTATGAAGCCCATGATTATCCTGTCCACGGAGCCCTTGCTGACCATGTGATATTGATGACATATGAATGGGGATATACCTACGGACCTCCCATGGCAGTAGCACCAATAAACGAGGTTAGAAAGGTACTGAATTATGCGGTAACGGCAATACCAAGACGAAAGATTTTGATGGGAGTGCCGAATTACGGTTATAATTGGACGCTGCCCTATGTACAAGGCAGCAGAGCTGCAACCATATCTAATGTCGGGGCAGTAGGCCTTGCCAGAAGAGAAGGGGCAGAAATACAATATGATCAAAGTTCACAGGCTCCATTCTTCAATTATTACGATGACGGCGGGAAACAGCATGTGGTATGGTTTGACGATGCCCGCAGCATAGAAGCGAAATTGCGGCTGATAAACCAGTACAATCTTGGGGGTGCAAGCTATTGGACCATCGGAAGGTTTTTCCCGCAGAACTGGTTGATCCTAAGCTCATTGTACGATGTAAGGAAAGTGCTTTAGTATCTAAAAGGAGACAGTCTTGTTGACTGTCTCCTTTTACAGGAGGACAAGGTCAAATGCATTGGAGTATGTCCCAGTTGTGAAACTGAAAAAGAATTGTTAAATATATATTATGCTTATTGAATAATAATAAAACCTAAAATGCTATGAGAAACTGCTGATGAAGTAAATAGAAACAGCTGTATATAGCTGTTTCTATTATGAAGGTATATTGAAATTTTTATTATTTACTGTCTGTCAGTGAATACCTTCTTGCACCCAGGTACCTTTTTCTATAGTAGCTGCTGTCCAGGTCTGTAATAGTAACCTTATCAACTCCTGAACTTGCATGTATGAACTTGTTTCCACCTATGTATATTCCCACATGACTGGGGCCTTTTTTATATGTAGTGAAAAATACCAAATCACCTGGCTGAAGTTCGCCTTTTTCGACCCGGGTTCCGCTGTTGAATTGACCGGAAGCAGTACGAGGCAAATTGACATTGAAATTTTTCATTATAAAGACTGTAAATCCTGAGCAATCAAAAGCCCTGCCGGAAGAAGCGCCCCATGCATAAGGCTTACCAAGAAATTGTTTTGCATATTCAACCACCTTTGCATTCAATAACCTGCGGCTCTCGCTTGCTCTATCGGCAATAATGCTGTTGTGAGCAGTATTGAGCTTAATAATTGTGGCACTGTCGACAATACCTGTCTGAGGGAGGCTGTTTGCTGCCTGAAAGCTTATCACAGCGTCTTTAGTAGCCTGATCATAAAAGGAGTTGATTTCAATTTTATATATATTAAGCTCTCTCAGCTTTTTTTGTATGTCAACCACCTTATCACCTTTGTCACCTTCTTTTATTGGAACAAAGTCTTTAGGCAATATTTCTGCCTGTGTGATTTTCAGGCTTAGGCGCTTGAATGTTTCATTGCCTGCAATGCCATCCTGCTTCAGCCCCTCATCCCTCTGAAAAGCTACCAGTGCATTATAAGTCTTGTCCCCGAAATAATCAGTAAATTGGCTGTCACTAAAGTAGCCGAGCGTATTCAGTTTTTTCTGAAGGGTACATACATCAGGATGGGTAATACCTTTCCTGAGGGGAATATCTCCGAAGTCTGCAAATACCGATATTGCAAAGATATTGAGAACGGAAGATACTAATATAACAGTTAGTGAGAAGCTTATTATTTTATATTTCAATGTATTAACCTCCTTCGAGACCGCACATATATGGAATACACCGGAGAGTAATCGACTTATCATACCTGTTAGTTTGGCATATTCCATGAGTCCAGTGTCTATCCAAAACACATAGCATGTAGTGCACTAAATAGAATTATATAACATAACTGCCGGGAAATAAAGACAAAACTATATATGGAAGACATTACTACAACTCAGCATCGGAGGAAAAAGTATGCATATTATATCCCCTATACCATAATATGATATAATATGCATAAATGTATACTATATTCATTATTATATGATGGGAAACACTTCGGCTCTTTCTTGGAAAGTACTGGAACATATCAGATATTTATTAATCTGGCAAATGCCATTGCAGGGAAAGCCGTAGGCGAACCCGCAAGAGGGCTTTGCCTTAATTACAATTTACAAGGAGTATAGAATGAAAATCATCAACAAAACAATAAACGGAAGATTTGTGAAAAGATTGAACAGATTTGAAGGGATAGTCGATATAAATGGAAGGGAAGCACTGGTTCATATACCTAATACCGGCAGGTGCAGGGAACTTTTGTTTCAAGGAGCCAGTGTCCTTTTGGAAGTAAGGGAGAGTAAGACAAGGAAGACCCCCTACGAGTTGATAATGGTATATAAGGATGACAAGCTGATATCTATTGATTCCCAGGTGCCAAACAAAATAGTGGAGGAAGCTGTAAGAGGCGGCTTGATAGAAGAAATTAGAGGCTATGAATATGTCAGGAAGGAAGCCTTTTACCGGCAAAGCAGATTTGATCTGTTATTAAAGAAAACAGAGACAAGTGAAAAAAACGAATCCTGTTATATTGAAGTCAAAGGAGTAACTCTGGAAATCGAAGGTACAGCATTGTTTCCCGATGCTCCCACTGAGAGGGGTGCAAGGCATATGAGGGAATTGGCTGCCGCCCGCAGGGAAGGCTACAGAGCTGCTGTTATTTTCCTTGTTCAGATGGATGATATAAAGGTTTTTTCTCCCAATAAGCTGATGGACTATAATTTTGCCGAAGCCCTGTCATTTGCGCGTTCCGAAGGAGTGGAAGTGTATTCCTACAATTGCAGGGTATCAGAAGGGGAAATAGTAATAAACGAAAGAGTTAAGGTATATATGTCGTGAAAAAATTTGATATAATATGAACTTTTTTTGTCAAGTTTCATAATATATATATTGAAATGAAGGTTTTATAGGAATATAATAAGAATGACAATAATATCTTCGTTAGGTGAGGCTCCTATACAGATAGATGCTGCTGCCCGGAAACATCGAGAGATGCCATCGGGTCAACAAGTATTATCGAATTAAGGTTTTACTTATGCAGCTGGATGAAGATTATCCAAAGCTGTATAGTGCCAAAGCTCTGCGAGTGAAGAAGAGAAGAATAGTAATTCTGTTTGTTTTCCCTTTCACTCCGGTGAAAGGATTTGTTTTTTCAGGAGGTGATTAAATGGACTCTGGGCCCAGTAATTATTGCAGTAAAACATGGATAGACTATGGGGGAAAGTCTGTTTATTTCACCATTGACAGGCGCTTTTCCCTCTGTTGGGAGGAAAGGCTATGGAAAACATCATCAAGGATTATATTGAAATAAAGAATTATACTGCAATAAAAGAATTGCTGGAGGAAATGCAGCCGGCAGATATTGCAGAACTATTGGAGGAGCTGGACACCAAGAACAGTCTTCTTGTTTTCAGAATGCTGCATAAAGATACGGCAGTTGAAGTGTTTGCCCATCTCTCTGTAAAGCAGCAGACCAACTTTACCCTTATGATTAAGGAGAATGAATTAAGAGAGATAGTGGAGGAGTTATATTTCGACGACAAAATCGATTATCTTGAGGAAATGCCCTCAAGTGTTGTGAAAAAGATACTGAAGTATTCTTCTGAAACAGAGAGAAGTCTCATTAATCAATTCCTTAATTATCCGGAGAATTCAGCCGGAAGTCTTATGACGATAGAATTGGTAGACCTGAAGAAGGAGCTTTCTATAGACGAAGCACTGCTTCATATCAGACGTACGGCATTAGACAAAGAAACGATATATACCTGCTATGTAACAGATAATAACAGGAAGCTGGAGGGTACAGTTTCTCTGAAGGACCTGGTAATAGCACCCGGAAATAAAAAGGTTGAAGAGATCATGGAGACAGATCCGATATCTGTGAGGACTATTGATGACCAGGAAGAGGTAGCAAATCTCTTTAAGAAATACGACCTTTTGTCAGTACCGGTTGTGGACCAGGAAAACAGACTGGTAGGAATAATTACCATTGATGACATCGTTGATGTAATTGATGAAGAAGCATCAAAAGATATTCAGATCATGCACGGTCTGTCACCCAGCGGAGAAGAATATTTGAAGACTGATATATTAACCCTTGC
>JAAYQK010000138.1 GCA_012519325.1 Gracilibacteraceae bacterium
ATTGTCAAGGTTCAGGCCAACAAGCTGCTGGCAGATGACTAAGATAAGAAGTCAAATGAAGTGCTTGGTGTTTACATAACACATTAGAATTAAAGTGTTATGTAAACTATTGAAACTTGGTAATTATTACAGCTAAAAAGCTGTGATTTGATTACAACTATATTGTACAAGGAGGAATGTACAATGGTGACTGCTCTTGGTAAGAGAAACAAAGGCTTCAGACTGAATCTGGCAATAATTCTTGTAATCAGTATCCTTTGTTCCGGCACGTTGGTATTTGCAGGGGAAATACAGGCAGCGGAATATAAGGAATACCTGAAGGATAACTATGCAATTGTACTACCAGATACAGTGACCAAGGGTGACTTTGTAAGGGCTGTGGAGAAAATATCCGGGGCTACCTATGCGGATATTGACAAAACTGCCGACCTGACGGGACAGGATAAGGCGCTGACCAATTCGGAGGCTCTTGCATTAGCTGTTAAGGCAGCGGGAATGAAGGAGCTGGCCTATACCTATCCCAAAGCCAAAGTAGAAAGCGCACTATTAAGAACAGGGATTAACTACAGCTCAATGAAGGATACAAACCTGCAAATCTTCCAGGAATATGCTGCTGCAGCAGACTGTGGACTCTTACCAACAGTCTGGAAAAGGAGTTATAATCCTGAGAGCCCGATAAATCGGGAAGATGCAGAATATTTACTGGGCAAGATTCTCTCCTTCCAGGGAAAGTACAAGAATTATTTAGGCTATGTATTCGACGAGGATATTTATAGCAGGGTCTACAATTCCTGGAACACACAGAGCATTATAGAAGCCGGAGAATTGAGGAAAATTGTTGACCAGGTGCTAAAAACCGGTGCGATTACAGGCTACAATCTCAAGGATGCAAGGTTCAACGCCAACTTCGATAAAGACCTGGCTGTTACATATGGTCATTCGGATATCAAGCATGCCTTACAGCTTATCGCCCTTCTTCGCAGCGAGGGTTTGAATGCCAAGGTACAGTTAGAGCCAAAGACTTCGGCTTACATTTATTTGAAAGAATGGGGAGAGCCAGTTGAGTCTTCGGATTTCAAGGTGCTAAAGATAGAAAATGGTAACTTTATCGCATATTCCAAGGAGTACGATATCAGCTTCGAGTTCGACAATCAGAACCAGAAGAACAAATTCCAGAAAGTAATACTTAATTATGCTAAGAAGAATCAGGATTCAATGGTTGGACTCCTTGCGGGATCCTGGTGGCAGCCGCTCTATTATTCGGATACAGAGATCGATGAATATGTTACTATTACCAACAACTATATAAAGCAGGACAATTATATTGCACAATCCTTCTCTCTGAACGACAAATCCAATGATGTAGTTCAGGGGTTTAAAAAGGCAGACTCAAAGCTGCAGGTCTTTACTTACAAGTTCTGGGTAAATGAAGCTTTCTACAATTACCTGCTGGGAGGATATAAATAGGGCTGCAAAGTCAGCCAATCGAATAACATCAGCTTTGCTTATCAATGATTATATAGGGGTGGAATATGAATATTTTAATTAAGAATACTTCTGTTCTGATAATGGAAGGTGACAAGGCAGTACGGAGCAGGACCAACGTCGGAATAGAGGGAGAAAGGATCAAATTTGTCGGTAGCATTCCTGAGGGTTTTATGGCAGAAAAGGTTATGGATGGAACCGATAAGCTGGTAATGCCCGGATTGATAAATGCCCATACCCATGCAGCCATGACACTGCTAAGGAACTATGCGGATGATATCCCATTTGATGTATGGCTTAGGGAAAAAATGTGGCCTCTGGAGGCAAAGTTGACAGAAGAGCAGGTGTACTGGGGTTCAATGCTTAGTATCGCTGAAATGCTTAGATCAGGAATCACATGCTTTGCGGATATGTATTTCTTTGTTGATCAGACAGCAAGGGCAGCAGAGGAAACAGGTATAAGGGCTTGCCTTTCAAAAGGGCTTATGGATGGAGAAAACGGCAGGCAAATGCTGGACGAGACCAGGAGGCTTGCAGCTGATTGGAACAACAAGGGAGAGGGCAGGATATCGATCATGGCCGGACCCCATGCGCCATACACCTGCGGTAACGATTATTTGAAAGATATCATAGAACTGAGCAGCGAATTGGACGTAGGTATACACATCCATCTGTCGGAAAGCAGCAAGGAAGTACAGGACAGCTATAGACTTTTTGGAATATCACCAATAAAAATGATGAAAGAAATTGGTTTGTTTAGCCGTCCTACTCTGGCAGCCCATTGTGTACACTTGTCCGATGAGGATATTGCCATATTGGCGGAAAACCATGTAAGTATTGCATATAATCCGGGAAGCAATCTGAAGCTGGGAAACGGTTTTGCACCCATAGGAAAGCTTTTACAGGCAGGTGCGAATGTCGCGCTGGGTACCGATGGGGCTTCCAGCAATAATAATTTGAACATGTTTGAAGAGATTAACCTGGCGGCAATTGTTAACAAAGGAATAAGCCTTGACACCACATCCGTCCCGGCATATACAGCCTTACAGATGGCGACCACCGGGGGGGCGCGGGCACTGGGGCTCGAAGGACAGGTAGGGACAATTTCGCCTGGTAAGAAAGCGGATCTGATCATATTGGATATGAAAAAG
>JAAYQK010000139.1 GCA_012519325.1 Gracilibacteraceae bacterium
CTCTACTGCCTCCAGACTGTCCCCATTAATAAAGGAAGGTCCCACTGTTACATGAAATGTTATTCCGGGGAAAGCCCTGCCAAGCTTTAATGCTATCTTTTCCGTCAGATTTTGCGGATCTGATCCCCCCAGCGTAACCAGCACACTTTCCACATCACGCCTCGTTTTTCTCGCTGGGAGGCCTCTGAATTCATCTCTGAGAAGTGCATATTGGGTACCCAACAGCAGCAAGGTACCCTCGTATTTTTCATATCCTAAATCCTGAGCATAAATATTCTGGTTTATAATAAAGTCGGCATTAATCCGGACTTTGTTAAGATCATCCATATAACCGGTTATGCTGAAAATATCTCTGGTGCATTTAAAATAGCTTTCATCTGCATCGTAACTGTCTGTAATCAGACAGTCTCCGCCTATTCCGGCCAGCTGGTCAATAATTGCTTCTCCGTTGACCGTAAATACGGGGTAGCCGTATGCCTCAATTAAATTTACACCTGTCTCGAATTCCCCGTTTTTCCTGCAAACGAAAACAACCTCTGAAAAGTCTTTCAGCCTGTCGGCCAGAACCAGCATGCGCATTACATGGCCCATGCCTATATTGTATCCGCCGTCGGCCCTTATTAATATCTTCATAGGCAAATCTCCCGAATATTTTACTAAATCAGCATATCCCACTTTAATATATCGTCTTCATAAATATCAACCCCGGCAGTCTTTCCAACTACAACCTGGAAGTACTTCGGCTTTATTCCCCAACCGGGTCTTTTGCATGTAATCATGTCCTCTGTTATAACCGTACCCCTTGGAATATCCTTCCTTGCTATAAGGCTTCTCCGACCTTTCTCATAATTCTCCAGTTCTTCCCGCGAAACCTTTTTTATGCCGTCTCCCAATGCCTTCTCTACATCCCTTATTTGATCCACCATAAGCTTCAGCTGGGCAGGTTCTATCGAAAAGCTGTGATCCGGTCCCTCCTGGTCTCTGTTCAGGGTAAAATGCTTTTCAATTATGCATGCTCCTAAAGCCTTAGCAGCCACAGGAATATGCCAGCCCAGAGTATGGTCGGAAAAACCCGTGGGAAGTCGAAAGGTACTGCGAAGGGTTTCCATTGCCTTAAGATTCACTATATGCGCCGGCGAAGGGTAACAGGTCCTGCAGTGAAGCAGCGCAATATTCTCGTTTCCCGTACTTTTTGCCGCTTCCACGGCCTCTTCAATTTCTTCAAGACTTGCCATCCCTGTTGACAATATCACAGGCTTCCCTTTGGCTGCTATATACTTTATAAGCCTTAAGTCCACTATTTCGGGGGACGCCACCTTGAAAAGGCATATACCCGCTTCCTCCAGCAGATCTGCCGCATCATAGTCGAAGGGTGAAGAGAGAAAATCAATTCCCCAATCCTTTGCATAATCAAAGAGCTGCGGTATCCACTCTCTGGGATGCTGAACCTTCTTAATCAAGTCGTAAGGCTTCATGGTATCCCTTGAAAACTGAGGAGTCTTCTTAGAATACAAGTCCTCAGCCCTGTAGGTCTGAAGCTTGACTGCGTCTGCTCCTGCTTCGGCAGCTTTTCTTATCAGTTCCCTGGCAGTATCAATATCTCCATTATGATTGGCGCCTATATCCATCATAATATAACAGGGGCTGTCTTCTCCTATTATTCTTCCGTTTTCCAGCATTATCTCCTTCATATTTGTACTCCTTAAAACTCCTTCTGCTTAACTTTACTGTTTATAGCCGCAATATCAGGATTACTGTCCAAAAATTTTACCACATCCCTGGCCGGTACGTATATGTCTCCAAAATGCTCAAATACCTTCTCAACCAATGTGAAATCCTCCAAAGTATCCACGCATAACCTATAGTTCTTTCTGAACAAATCTTCCCCCCGAACAACTCCTATATGGAACAGTTTAGGATGAGAGTACATATAGAGGGTAACATGTTCCTTATATCTGTACTCTTCCGCCAAATCAAAGGTTTTTTGTAAAGCTTCCCTTGAAAACACTTCTGTATCAAAACCCCTGACAAAAGTATGTGCCACATCCAGCCCAACGTAATCATAATCGTACATTTTATAATGGGATATTACATTATCGACTATATCAGGATCAATGAGAGGACAATCCCCCGTCACCCTTACGACAATATCTCCGCCATATTCCAGAACACAGTCCCTGTATCTTTTCAGTACGTTTTCCTCATCCCCTCTGAAGACCTCAAAACCTGCCTTTTTGACTGTATCATACAGAGGATTGTCTGACCGCCTATCGGAGGTTGCCAGTATCAACCTGTCAATTTTCCTTGATTTTTTCAGCCTATTCAGATTCAACAGTATCAGGGGAATGCCAAGAATCTCCCTGAGCACCTTTCCCGGAAGCCTTTCCGATCCCATTCGGGCTTGAACTATACACGTAACCATGATATCACCGCTTTCATCTCATACATACCTGTTATCTCCCTATCCGCTTCATAGTCCCTGCCAAGCCGGAGCCTCATATGGTCTCCAACCGGTCTTATAATTCTCACGGTATGTATTCCCAACTGCTTAGCCCCGTAGAAATCCTTCCGGGGATTGTCACCTATGCAAATTATTTCGTCAAAATCCACTCCAAGCTCCTCAGCTATTTTTACATATGGTTTTATACTGGGCTTACAAAAATCCTTTCCATAGTCATCAGTTACTATAATAGAGTCAAAAAACTTCTCCAAATCAAGCAGCCTTATCTTGTTCCACTGCACATAATGTATCCCGTCTGTAACCAATCCCAGCTTGAATTTTCCACGGCAGTATTTCAAAAAATGCTCCGCATCTTCATACAATGAGATTTGTGGAGCAGAATTTCTGTATATTTCTACAAGGCTGCTTATATCCTCATTTAAATTATATAAAGCACAAATATCATTGAATATCCTGCCCCTGCCATTATTGGCAAGCAGCCCCAGCATAGTCCGGTAAAGCTCGTCCCTGTCCAGCTTATGCTTTTTTGACAGGTAGTCCGCTACCTCTCTGAAAGCGCCATGAACAAAATCCGCCTCATTATATAAAGTATCATCCAAATCAAAAACCAAAGCCTTCATATAAAAACCGCCTCATCATACCTAAGCATTGTAAGCTCTTTGAAGTCTCCGAGCAGCAATTCCGGCTTGTTACCATTTATCAAGTCAATAAACAGCTTTCCGTAATCAATCCCGGCTTCTATTGCAAGTGGAACACCGCCGCCAACCCTGGCATTTATTTCAGTGAATTTAATCTCACCTTCCGCCGTTCTGAAGCATTGAACTGTAGCAGGCCCTATGCTTCCCAGCTTATTCAGTAAAAATTCGGTCTGCTCAATTAGTTCCATATCTTTAACCGTCCGGGTTTTTGTAACCTCTCCTGCCCTTACTTCTATTCTTTCCCTTGGTACAACTGATACTGCTTTGCCTTGCAGATCCGATACACAGTCTATAGTATATTCAACACCTGACAATTTCTCCTGCACTATAGGCTCAGATATCCGTTCAAAGTAATAATTAAATTCTTCCATGTCATTTAGTTCATGGGAATTGCAGCTGCCCATACCCCTTCTGGGTTTGATGAACATTGGAAATTCTAAATTACACTCCCCTCTATTTTTAAAGCTCATTGGAGTACTGATATTATTTCTAATAAAAAACTGGTAGGTTTCCCACTTATCACTGCATATATCCAATACACGCCTATCGGATAACATCAAAAAGGTGCCGTTTTTCAAAAATTCATCCCTGGCTAAATCCAATATGTAAAATTCCTTTTCATAAAGGGGCAGTATAATGTCTATTTCATATTTCCTGCAAATATCAATTATTTCCTCAACATACCCGGGATTATTGCAGGGTGAAACCAGGCAGAAACGGTCCACATGAAATGATGCAGGTACAAGCATCGAACAATCTGCCCCTACTATAGTGAAATGCCTCTTCAGGTATTTGATTAATTGTACTCTCTTCCCAATTGCAGTAATAAGCAGTTTCATAAGATTTTACCTCATTATCTTCCATAGATATCATCAAATCTCTCAATATCATCCTCTTCCAAATACAAGCCGCTTTGTATTTCGATAATCTCAAGAGGTATATGCCCGGGATTCTCAAGCCTGTGCATAGTGTTCTTAGGTATATAGGTCGATTCATTCTCATGGATATAAACCTCACTTGAGCCGTTTCTAATCCTGGCAGTCCCTTTCAACACAATCCAGTGTTCACTTCTGTGATAATGCATTTGCAAGCTGAGCTTCTGTTTTTGGTTTACCACTATTTTTTTTATTTTGTAACCGGGCCCTTCCTGGATAACTGTATATTTACCCCAAGGCCTTTCAACCGTCCTGTGTTCCAGATACTCTTTGCTTTCCTTCTCTTTCAGCTTGTCAACCACTTCTTTGATTCTCTGGGTCTGGTCAAGGGGGCAAATCATAAGGGCATCATCGGTATCTATTACAGCCATATCCTTTAAGCCTACTGCAGCAATCAAACGGTTCTTCCCATAAATCAGGCTTCCTTCAGTATCTATAGTAACATGATTTCCTTCCACAACATTTTTGTTTTCATCCTTAGGGTTTATTTCATATAGGCTTTTCCAACTGCCGACATCACTCCAGCCAAATTCGGAGCATATTACATAAACCTTATCCGTATATTCCATCACCGCATAGTCTATAGAAATTGACTCAAACCTTTTGTATGCATCACTTATTTCATTCAGGTTGAAGGGATCTATGTTATCAAAGGCATCTGCAACTTCACTGCAATATTTTCTGAATTCTTCTATCAGGACCTTTGTGTTAAAAACGAACATCCCGCTGTTCCACAGGTAATTACCGTTGTTTACATATTGTATGGCTGTTGCGTAGTCCGGTTTCTCCTTAAAGCTTACCACCTTAAGTATTTCTCCTGCTTTTTTGTTTTCATCCTGAACTTGAATATATCCATAAGCTGTTTCAGCACAGGAGGGAATGATTCCAAAAGTAACCATACAGCCTTCTTTTGCCTTTTCAACAGCAGTGCGCAAACCCTCCAGAAAGCTCTCACACTTCATAATCAGATGATCTGAAGGAAGCACTACCATTATTGTATCTTCTCCGTAAAGCTTTTCCATCCTTTTAGCAGCCCAGTATATGGCGGGAGCAGTGTTCTTTCCCTGGGGCTCTTCAATAATTTCAATACTATGCTTGCCGCAGCACAACTCATCCATCTGGCTTTTTATCTGATGGTAGTAGCTGTAGTTGGTTATTATGCATTGGTTATCGTAGGAAATAAAGCTTCGAATCCTCTCACAGGTCTGCTGAAGCAAGGTTTTATTACCGGTAAGCGCCAGCAGCTGCTTTGGCATTGACTGCCTGCTGAGGGGCCACAGCCTTGTTCCGCTTCCTCCTGCAAGAATAACTGCAACGGTTTTCAATACTATCCCTCCATTAGAACCTTAATATTAACTAAGCTTTACATTCATGTAGTTTGTCAGTGACTTTCTCAACTCTCTGGCTGTAAGTTTAAAATCTGCCATTCCAGATTTAAGCTGACCAATATTGTGCGCTGCATCCATGTAGCCTGGCCTTAGCTGCAGCGCCTGCTGCAGCAATTTTGAAGCAGTCCTTTTATCTTTTCCCATATAGATGCATGCGAGATTATTATATGCTTCAGCCATTTTGCAGTCTGCCAGTATTGCTTTCTGATAGTATTCAACTGCTGCTTCCGGGTTGCCCAAGAAATAACTGCAGTTGCCAAGGTAAAACCATAGATAGGGCTCAGGCTTTTCTCCGGCAAGCTGCTGCATTATATCCCTTGCAAAGCTGTACTCGTTCATTTTCATGTAAATTTTTGCAAGCAAAAATCTTTTTTCAAATGGTGGAAACATTGCTTGTCCGACAATACTCTCAATTTTATCAAAGCCTATTTTTCTCAAGACTTCCAGCTCACTTTTCTGTTGGAAGCAATGTGCATTTGTAAGATTATTTGCATGCCTTCTATAAATATATAAGGTTTCCGGTATATATTTAAACTTATAGCGCTCAGCCAACCTTAGAATAAAATCATAATCATCCGCCTGTACATACTA
>JAAYQK010000140.1 GCA_012519325.1 Gracilibacteraceae bacterium
CTTTCATGATCCAACCTGCCGCTCAGTTGTATCTCTGACAGCAGCTTCACAAAATGCGCTTCATAATTTTCCATAATGCCCCAGGTTATGCACATATCCACGGATCTTTGTGCATATTGTGCCGCATTTTCGTATTCCCCCATGGCATAGAAAAATTTCGCCTGACATTGATAGAAAAAGTCCATAAGGTCTCCTGAATATCTGGAGTCTATTAGCTCTTTTTTCATACTGTTAAGAGTAAGAAAAACTTTGTTGTAGTCCTCTATTTCAATATTTGCCAGAGACATATTAAGTTTTATTATGAACTCCGTATACTTATCCTTTATCTGCATAATGTTCTTAAGGGAATTCTGATAAAATTGCAGTGCTTTAGAATACTTGTCTTCAATTCTATACTGATCGGCGATATTATTATAGCTTATACTCTCATAGTACACGTCCCCGACTCTCTGACTTATGCTTAAGCACTTTTCATAATATTCTCTGGCCTTTTGTGTATCAGTGTAGTGGTTATAATATATTGTTCCAATGGAATTCAACGGATACAACATCTTTGCGTAGTTACCCATGCTTTCAAGAATCTGTATGCTTTTTTCTAGCATAATAAGGCCTTCGTCGTATTCACCCTTATAAGTCTTGAACCTGCCATAAATACCAAGCATTCTTGCATAAACAAATTTGTATTCTTCTATATCGATTTCTTCCAAAGCACTTTCCAATATCTTTATGTAGCTGTTAAATTTCCTTTTATGCAGCATCATTCTGTGCATTACGATTATGTGCTCATACATGCCTTTTTTGTAGTCGATAGTTCTTAACAGGTTTTTGGTATAAGTAAGACACCTTAAGGAAGACTTCCTATCATCCAGTTTATACAGAAGCAAATATTTTCTAATATATACGTCTACAAGCAAATAATTATTTTTTTCGTTCCTGGCAATATTCTCAACAATGTTATAGTAATAAACAGCTTTTGCATATTCTCCCGCACGTTCATATAACTCTCCCAATTTACTGCAAACCGGTATTTTCTCCTCTATAACATTCTCCTTGGACAGCAATTCATAAACATGCTCAAGAAACTGTATTGCCTGATTTTTTGAACCGCTCTCCATCATGTCCCTGACAGAGTCCAGAATGTATTCCTTTACCTCCAGGTGCCAATTGGCTTTTAGCATTTGGCGTATCAGTTCATATTCACCTTCGATATTTTCATAACTGAGCTTGCTTTTTAGTATATAAGAAGCTTTTTCATGATATTTTCGTCTTAGTTCTTCCGGGATACTTTCATAAATTGATTTTTTCAATTTCAATGAGCTGAAAGTGTAAGATGCACCCCATTCATCCTGTTTTTTCATAAATATGTTTATATATGAAAGATAATTCAGCTGACTGACTAATCTTTCACCTTTGACCCCGACAAATTCTTCTGCAATATTTGCTGAAACCGCAGTATCAAAAACAGATACCGCTTTAAGAATATCCTGATAATTGGAGTCAAGCTTGCATACGTTATTCAAAACGTCCATATCCTCAGCATAAGAAACATTCAACATATTGTGATTTACTTCATCAAACACCCAGCAACCCTCGTCGTCAACATATATGTTGTTGTTTGAAAAAAGCATATGTATGGCATCAAATATATAATCAGGACTTCCCTTTGTCTTGTCGTATATAATTTTTGCAAATTCATGGGGAACCTTATCCAAACTCAGAATGAGCCTTATAAACTCCGCTGTTTCTTCAAAGTTGAAATTTTTTAGAACAACAGTATTATTTATCAATTTCATTTCTTTAAGCTTGCTGCAGTATTCCTTTAATCTGATGTTCTTGGCATAAGTCTCCCTGTCTGTGGCAAATACAATATAAACCCTTGAATTGTTCCGACTCTTTAATATCTCATTAATCAGCGTCAGTGAATCCTCATCCGTCCACTGAAAATTTTCAATAATAAATATATAGTGGTGTTTTTTGGCAGCCTCCTCAATAAAACTACTTAACCTTTGTATAAACCGTTCCTTGCTGTCCTTCTCCGGATATTCCGCCTCTCCCTTTGAAAATATTAACCCGAGTTTAGAAGTCCCGGATATGATATTATTTATATCATCAATATATTTGTCAATAATTTCTTTATCCGCGTATTTAATTATTCCTCTTAAAATGATTTCACAAACACTAAATCTTAAGACATCCGATTCGTTGAGAACCGTTTTCACAGATATAAAGCCCTCGTGCTGTGCCTTTACACTCAAGGCCTCCAAAAAACTATCTTTTCCTGCGCCTTCATGACCTATCACTAAAGAAACCTTATTAGGCCTGTTGATAAAAAAATGTTCTTTTGCATTATTTAGTATTTTGTCAATAAGATGGTGCCTTGCCGGCGGATTTATCCTGTATCTAGGCATTATTTGAATATACTGTTTATTTATTATTTTATACGCTTTTCCAAAACAATTATTTATGCTTGAAATAATTTGTTCTGTGGATTGAAACCTGTCTTCAGGGTTTTCATTCATACATTTTTTTATTATATCTGTAATATGCCTATGGTCATCCTTTATATCAGGATGTGAAGATTTAAATGACTTGAGCATATTAGAAATAATCGAACCAATGATATAAATATCTGTCAGCACTGAATAACTCCCATCTTTGAGCAACTCAGGAGCTTCAAAGCTTAAGTTCTTCTTGTTAATTATTATTTTGCTGCTGGTTTTTCGCGGATAAGGTAATGCCAATATCTTTAAATGGTCTCTTTCTCTATTATTAACTACCTGAAGATCATTATTGCCAACACTGCAAAGTAAGAAGCCTCTTAAATGCAAAAATTTAACAGCTTCGCATAATTCTGACGCCAAGTCAAGAATCTTATCAAACTCTATCCCCTTGCAATAATCAAATAAATTAACCCCGTTAAAGTAGTCATAGGTATAGTAATACTGGTTTAAAACCGCTCTTTTATAGTCAATAAGATGAATTCTGTTAAAAAAATAAAAATCAATTAAATATGGATGATAATACTTGGAATAATCGTAAAAATTGTTTTTCATATAATTTATAAAATCCCTGGTCTCATTTTGAAGGTTTATAGTTCTCAAATGCTTAAGAAGATTATTTCTTTGAATATCTTCTACTATATAGGTTGTGCCATATTCATCGTAGCTTTTTGCTTCTACAACCTTATACTGCTCATTAATGAACTGCATCTGAAATCCTCCTTTCCTTCAGAATATATTCCCCCCGCCCCCATGAATAGGCAGTGGGTATATGTTAAAAGAGTTAATATCTATCTTTAATTTTACCATAAATTATAAGTGGATTGGTAAAAAATGATGCCCGTGTTCAGAAGATTCTCTAAATTCATGTGTTGTAAAAAATGCATTTCATATATTAAAAAGAACGATAGAATTTCATCTATCGTTCTTGGTTACCTGGCGGCGATCTACTCTTCCGGGACCCTGCGGTCCAAGTACCATCGACACTGGAGAGCTTAACTTCTGTGTTCGGGATGGGAACAGGTGTATGCCTCTCCGTCATTGCCACCAGATTCTTCGAA
>JAAYQK010000141.1 GCA_012519325.1 Gracilibacteraceae bacterium
AAAACCAGAACAATGCTTACTGTAATGGGAGTAGTAATAGGCACCGCTTCAATTGTAATAATGGTTTCAATAGGAATTGGCATGAATGAAGGCTTCAAGAATGAAATATCCAAAATGGGAAGTCTTAATTCAATAAATGTAAGATCCCCTGAAACGGGCATGTACTACGTTTATGATGAGGCTGAGGCTGGAAGGGCAAATAATACTGAAAAGCGGGATTTGGACGATGCTGCAGTAGCTGACTTTGCAAGGATTAATGGAGTTGAATCAGTGATTCCTTTCATAGAAACTCATGGAAAAATTAAGCTTGGCAAGTATATAGGCTATGTTCAGCTTCAGGGAATAAACCCTGAACATATGGATAAGCTGGGTTTGAAAGTTTCTGAGGGAAGGCTTCTGAGCGCCGGAGATAAAATGAATGTGGTATTCAGTTTCGGAGTAAAGGATAACCTCTACAATCCGAAAGCAATACAAAGGCGCAGATATGGCAGAAGTACACCGGAAATAGACCTTTTGAGCGAAAGAATTACTCTTTCACTGGATATGTCTTATGGGGAAGAATACATACAGAGGGATTCTACAGCTCAGAAAAAGCCCAAGACTTACAAAATAAGCGGAGTCGGTTTGCTTGAAGAAGGAAACTATGAATACTACAGCAGTATGTTTATGGATATAAACGAGCTCAAAAAAATAGTCAAGGATTTCAACAGGGGTAAGAGCCAGAATAGCAACTCAGAAGATTACAGGGATATTAAAGGCTATTCAAGAATAATAGTGAAAGTGAAAGACATAAAGGATGTACAAAGCATACAAAAACAGATAAAAGATATGGGGTTTTTTGCAGACAGCCTTACCGACATTCTAGAATCAATGCAAAATACCACATCCAGCATAAGAATAGTTCTCGGTGCAATTGGAGCGGTATCCCTTCTGGTTGCATCCATAGGAATAACTAATACCATGGTAATGTCTATCTATGAGCGTACAAGAGAGATAGGTATCATGAAGGTAATCGGTTCTTCTTTGGGAGATATAAAAAGGATGTTTCTTTTTGAGGCAGCAATGATAGGCCTTTTGGGGGGAATAATCGGATTGCTGCTAAGCTATGGAGTATCCTACGGACTTAATACGGCAGGCTTTGCATTGTTGGGTTTCTTCGGTCCGGCCGGAGGAGGAAGCAAACCTTCAATTATACCTATATGGCTTGCCGGCAGTGCAATGCTTTTTACTACAATTATAGGTCTTATATCAGGATTTTATCCTGCTCGCCGTGCGATGAACCTCAGTGCCCTGGAGGCGATAAGGAAAGAATAATCTGTCAATTTAATAAATTATTTTCACGACATATATATTCTATTTAAGGTAAAGATATTAATTAAATGTGAAAAATATCAGCCTATAATAACTCAGGAGAGTGATATCATTGACAGATATTTACAGGTTCATATACGATGAAGCGGGAATTTCGGAAGCAGCAGATAAACAGAAAGAGGATAAGGTTAGTGCCGCTGAAAATATAAAAGAATTGGGTGAAGCCAAAGTACCGCAATTCAGAAGCAATATACACTGTATTACAATAATAGGCCAGATTGAAGGACATACGGTTCTTCCGCCCCAGAACAAGTCAACCAAGTATGAGCATATAATACCACAGATTGTAGCAGTAGAAGAGAACCCAGAAATTGAAGGCCTGCTTATAATCCTTAACACTGTAGGAGGAGATGTGGAAGCCGGCCTTGCGCTGTCTGAGCTTATAGTAAGCATGAAAAAACCAACAGTTTCTCTGGTGCTTGGCGGAGGCCACAGCATCGGAGTGCCTTTGGCTGTTTCTGCAACTCATTCCTATATAGCCCCCACAGCGACCATGACAATACATCCCATAAGAATGAACGGTCTTATTATCGGTGTGCCCCAAACCTTTGACTATTTTAACAAAATGCAGGAGCGAATTATCAGATTTATAGTTGAGCACAGCCGTATAGATATGAGTACAATAAAAAAACTCATGTTTACAACCAGCGAGCTGGCCAACGATGTCGGAACAGTGCTTGTGGGAGCGGAGGCAGTCAAATACGGCCTGATAAGAGAGATAGGCGGACTTCATCAGGCCCTTGCAAAATTACGGAGTCTTATTGCACAAACAAAAGTCTAAAATCAAACTGCTTCCTGCGGCAAAGCAAGGAGCAGTTTGATTAATTAAGCAGCTTTATTTAATGACATGAAATTGCTTCTGTTAAAATATTCCTGATGCAAAACAAGGTTTTGTTGCAACCGCTGCTAAATAAAGCTATAATAACATTGGGTTAAATATACGTATTTATGGGGTGATAACTTGTCAAGAAAAAGAAAAGAGAATGATTTGAATTATGAAATAGCAGGTATGGCATTAATACTGGCCAGTATATACATATATATAAGTCTTTTCAGCAGCAATTCAGGAATTGTAGGCGAAAAAATCAGATTATTGATTCTTGGAATCTTTGGCCTGGGTGCTTATATTGTTCCTATACTCATAATCATACTTGGGTTTGCTTTAGTATATAGAAAGAATGAAATACATATCAATATCAAATTTTATTCTTTCTGTATATTTCTGCTTTCCACCCTTATAGTGCTATTTATCGCAAACTATTCAGAGGTTGAAAAGGCAGATGCCAATTGGCTTGATGCAGTCAGATATCATTATTCGCTGGGCACCCTTATTGCAAGAGAAGGGGTATTGGGAGGTATAGGAGGAGGAGCAGTAGGAGCTTTATTCGGTTATGCATTTGTAAGGCTTTTCGGAATGATAGGCACCATAGCCATCGTTTCATCTCTATATATCATATCAGCACTAATGTTTACGGAGACATCGGCTTTGCGTGTCCTTCAATGTATAAGGCAATATATACTTAATATATATTCAAAACTGAAAAGCAAAAACAAAGAAGCTGCAGTTACAAAGGAGCTGCAAAAAAAAATACCCGTACAGCATCACAATGATATTGATTCAATCGAAGCTGACGATGAAGAAAAAATAAAAACTATTGACAAAAAAATTAAGATCTTGGATTTTACGAAACGCTTCGATAAGGATTTCAAGGCCGGAGAAGAAAAGGAAGCTGATGAAAAAAGCAAAAATATAGTATCTGTGAATAACGTACATTATGTGAATTACAAGCTTCCCAGTACCAGTCTCCTGGCATTGCCCCAGGAGAACAAGTCGGGCAGCGAGAAAAAAGAGGTAATGAGCAATGTAAAGATACTTGAGGATACTCTTAAAAACTTTGGAGTCAGTGCCAGTATTGCTCAGGTTTCTGTCGGACCAACGATTACAAGGTATGAGCTGCAGTTAAGCCCGGGCGTTAAGGTAAGCAAGATATTAAGCTTGGCGGATGACATTTCCCTAAGCCTTGCCTCCCCGGATATCAGAATAGAAGCGCCGATACCCGGAAAAGCAGCCGTTGGAATAGAAGTACCCAATAAGAATATAACCAGTGTACTTTTAAGAGAGGTTCTGGAATCGGAAGAGTTCAGAAAACAAAAATCAAAAATATCCTTTGTATTGGGAAAAGATGTAGCCGGTGCAAATATTGTGGCAGATCTTGCTAAAATGCCTCATCTTCTGATTGCCGGATCTACGGGGTCAGGGAAAAGTGTGTGCATAAAAGCTCTTATTGCCAGTATATTGTATAAGGCTACTCCGGATGAGGTCAAGCTTCTACTAATTGACCCCAAGGTAGTTGAACTGAGTGTATACAAAAGCATCCCCCACCTTTTGATACCGGTAGTGACGGATCCCAAAAAGGCTGCCGGAGCTTTAAACTGGGCTGTAATGGAAATGACCGAACGCTACAAGAAATTTGCATCAAATAATGTTCGTGATATATACGGCTATAACAATCTGAACAAGGAAGGGCTCGCCAAAATTCCGCAAATTGTTGTAGTAATAGATGAACTGGCGGACTTGATGATGGTTGCACCAAGTGAAGTGGAGGATTCCATATGCAGATTGGCTCAAATGGCTCGTGCTGCCGGCATACACCTTGTTGTGGCTACTCAAAGGCCTTCTGTTGATGTAATTACAGGACTTATCAAGGCTAATATCCCTTCAAGGATTTCCTTTGCAGTATCCTCTCATATTGATTCAAGAACAATACTTGATATGGGTGGAGCAGAAAAGCTTCTGGGAAAAGGCGATGCGCTTTTCTATCCTGTTGGAGCAGCAAAGCCTATAAGAGTACAGGGTGCCTTTGTATCCGAAAAGGAAGTAGGGAGACTTGTAAGCTTTATAAAGGAACAGGTTTCTGCAAGCTTTGACAATGAAATAATTAAAGAAATCGAGCAGAGTGTAGAAATTGATGAAAACGCAGAAGTAGATGAACTATTGAATGATGCCATAAGAATCGTTGTAGAGAGCGGACAGGCATCAATACTCATGCTTCAAAGAAGGTTGAAAATCGGTTACAATAGAGCAGCAAGACTAATAGACCAAATGGAGGAACGCAGAATAATCGGAGGCTTTGAAGGAAGTAAGCCCAGAAAGGTATTGATAAGCAGGGAAGACCTGGATGAATAGGTTCTGGGGAAGGAGAGAATTTGTTGAGTACAAGAGTGGCAATTGTATCTCTGGGATGCTCAAAGAACCTTGTTGATTCAGAGGTTATGGTTAAGAGCATCCTTAATAATGATTATGAAATTACAAATTGTACTGAAACTGCAGAGGTTATTATAATAAATACATGCGGTTTCATAGAAAGTGCAAAACAGGAGTCAATCGACGCCATCCTTGAAATGGCAGGCAATAAGATAAACGGCAGATGCAAGGTGCTGATTGCATCAGGCTGCCTTGCGGAACGCTATAGGGATGAGCTTATGAAAGAACTGCCGGAACTGGATGCTGTAATCGGTACCGGAGATTATAAGGATATTGCGGAAGTAATAAGAAAGGCATTAATGGGTGAGAAGGTGGTACTGTACGGACATCAGGATTCGGTTGATATTGATAAGCTTCCCCGGCAAATTTCTGGCTTGGGAGCGTCCTCATACCTTAAGATAGCTGAAGGCTGCGACAACAGATGCAGCTACTGCATTATACCTGCTTTGAGGGGAAGATACAGGAGCAGGCGGATGGATGACATACTGGAGGAAGCAGAGGAGCTTGCAAAGAATGGAATAAAGGAAGTAAACATAATAGCTCAGGATACGACAAGATATGGAATTGATTTGTATAACAGCTATAAGATAAGTGAATTATTAAAGAAGCTGACGAAAATTAGGGGCATTGAGTGGATAAGGCTTCTTTACTCTTATCCTGATGAATTTAATGATGAACTTATAGAAGTAATTGCAAATGAGGATAAAATCTGCAAATACCTTGATATTCCGATACAACATTCCAGCAATTCCATATTGAAGAAGATGGCCAGGAGAAGCAGCCGGGAAAGGATTATCCGGCTGATTGAAAAACTCAGAAAGAGAATACCAAATATTGTACTAAGAACCACTCTAATTGTAGGTTTTCCGGGAGAGACCGAGAATGATTTCAATGATTTGTATGACTTTGTTTCTCAAATGAAATTCAATAGGCTGGGGGTATTCACATATTCAAGGGAGGAGGATACACCGGCTTATGATATGCCGGAACAAATCGAAGAAGCCATAAAACAAGAAAGACTTGAGAAAATAATGCTTCTTCAGAAGAATATCTCCCTGGAATATAACAAAAAGCTTGTAGGACAAACACTCAAGGTTCTTGTGGAAGGGGTATCCGATAAAGGATACTTTGGACGAAGCTTCATGGATGCACCTGAAATAGATGGAAAGATTTATTTTAAATCTGATAAAAGCTTAATTCCGGGGGATTTCTGTCATATTACCGTAAAAAAGGCTTATGAATACGATTTGGTGGGGGAGAAGACTGATGAACCTTGCAAATAAAATCACCATACTAAGAATAATAATGGTTCCCATTTTTATATTTTTTGCAATTATACGAATTCCTTATCATATGGAAGCTGCGGTGGCAGTATTTATACTGGCTTCAATCACCGACAAACTGGACGGATACATTGCCCGCAAATATAATATGATTACAGACTTGGGTAAGTTTATGGATC
>JAAYQK010000142.1 GCA_012519325.1 Gracilibacteraceae bacterium
TATCGAAATGCTGGGCTGGTATGAGATAAAGACAAATGAAAGAGGAATTTTGAGCCTGACAATAGGCAACTATGCTTTCACATATCCATCAGCCCATGGCCTTACAATAGTCAAGGGGCTTACTTTTGATGTTAAAAGCGGTGACATTATTGAACTGAAGGACTTATTCAAACCGGAAGCAGACTATGTCAAGGTGCTGTCCGGGATTGTTGAACAGCAGATAATCGACAGGGATATAGCTCTGTTGGATGAATTCAAAGACATAAAGCCGGATCAGGATTTTTACATTGCCGACAAATCATTGGTGCTGTTTTTCCAGCTGTATGAAATCACGCCCTATTACATGGGTTTGCAGTACTTTCCTATATCGGTGTATCAAATTAAGGATATAATCGCCGAGGAAGGAGCACTGGGGATTTTGGCTGCCGGAGAATGACCCTTTTATTATTTATTATTTCTGATATAATTAAAAAAACGGACAAAGTATATTATAATAAATAATATTATATCGGGAGATATGCGAGGATGATTAGGGGGATAAAACATGAATAGTATCAATGTTCTGTTTGCAGCTTCTGAAGCGGTACCTTTTGCCAAGGCCGGGGATTTGGCGGATGCTGCAGGTGCTTTACCCAGGGAGTTGGCTAATCTTGGAGTTGATGTGAGGCTGATTATGCCAAAATATAAATCCATCCCCCGGAACTTTGTTGATGCGATGGAGCATATTGGCTATGTATATGTAGACTTGGCCTGGAGGCGCCAGTACTGTGAAGTGCTTAAGCTCAAGCATCAGGGGATAATTGCATATTTTGTCGACAATGAATACTATTTCAACAGGGACGGCTTATACGGCCATTCTGACGAGGCTGAGCAATTTGCGTTTTTCAGCAAGGCAATATTGAAGGTGCTTCCTCTGATTGATTTTAAGCCGGATATTATTCACTGCAATGATTGGCAGACAGGTATCGTAAGCGCATTTCTGAAAGCCGGCTTCGGTCATATCGAATTCTACAATGGTATCAAGACCATATTTACAATACATAATCTCAAGCATCAGGGGATGTTCCCGAAAGAAATTATGGGCGACATCCTTGGACTTAGCTGGGATTATTTCAATTCTGAAGGTTTGGAGCTTCATGATTATGTAAATTATATGAAAGCAGGAATTGCATATTCGGATATAATAACTACAGTCAGCAAAACCTATGCAGAGGAGATTAAAGATATTTTAAGCAGGCGTTCTGATAGCCTTTACGGTGTCGTGAACGGAATGAAGCAGGATTTCTCATGGAACAAATCAGCAAAAGAGTATTTAGGTTTATATGAAAAGCTAGTGGCAAAAGTTAAAAGCCCACCAGGGAGATAGGTGGGCTTATGGCGGTTGGAAGGCCCGCTGTTTATACCGGTGCGCCGCTGAAACCGAAGGTTCTTCCAAAACCACCAAATGCGATAATCGCAAGAATGATGATGAAGAAGAAGTTATTGTCTATACCCCAAGAAGGACCTGCTGCAAGAAGTATGAACAATAGAAGCAGAAGCAGGAACCCGTTGTTATGGCAAAGACCTGCAAAAGGTGATGTTGCTGTGCCTGGCAAGCAGCCGGCGGCTGCTACTGCAGGATTAACTGATCCATAACTATTAGCCATAATTACACCTCCTTTCAGAAATATAGGTTGTTTACCCTTTCTTCAATAACATACTATGTACATGCATAAAAATTGATACAATATATGCCGTGATATTTTAAAACCCAAATAAGCTTGATATTTCTTTAACAGGAGTATCACGGCATATCACATACCCGTCAGAGAGAAGAATTCGAATGTGAAAGTTGATGATGTAAATATTAATATTTATGGATTATGCAGTAAATGCAAATCGTAGAGGATGCTACTCAGCCTGAGGAATGAATTTATTCCTCGGGCTGTTTTTTATTATATATGAAAGTATAACTTTCCTATACAATAAAAAACATTGATTTAACTGCCCGCGCCGGAATTTCCTCCGGAAAAGGCGCATGGGCGGTAAATGCGGCGGCCGCCGCATTTGTCCGATATTTGGATATATAAATCCCACAAATGAGACAAAATAGTAACAGGCTTCATAAGCGGAATATATGGAAAGGTATAAATTAACTGGAGGATTTATGGAAAAGAAGGATAGGAATTTTTATCAGGCAAGAAGAATGGAAGTGTTTAAAGAACTGGTAAGGGTATTGTGGAATGGAGGAAATTCAAAGGAAATCAATGAGTTGATATATAGGCTCTTGAAAAGTGGAAGATATAATAAATCTGAAAAAGGAATACTGAAGAAACAGATCAGAATTTCTTTGGGGCTTGACCCAAGGAATATGAATACAGAGATGTCGGCTGATATCGATGCCGCCTTTAACCTCGATAGGATTGAAAAGCCGCTGGTTTATGTTCTGGATGAAATATGCAATACCTGTGAAGGAGAGGAGGAGAAAAAACCCTGTGTCAGAAGCTGCAGCCACGGAGCAGTTGACTATAGCAAAGAAAAGGGAATCGTTATTG
Organism: Gracilibacteraceae bacterium; assembly: GCA_012519325.1. Classification (GTDB taxonomy): domain Bacteria; phylum Bacillota; class Clostridia; order Lutisporales; family Lutisporaceae; genus BRH-c25. The sequence goes on from JAAYQK010000142.1 coordinate 2,535, forward strand.
ATGATGACAAATGCCTTAGCTGCGGCTCATGCATACCTGCCTGCCCTCTGGATGCCATTGTGGACATAATAGAGTTTGTTCCTATCATAAGATATTTGAAGGAAAAGAAACGTCAGGTATATGCAATTATTGCTCCTGCCTTTATTGGTCAATTCGGTGAAGGCGTAAGAACAGGACAGGTAAGAAGTGCACTTAAATCAATAGGTTTCAAGAATATGATAGAGGTTGCGGTACTGGCAGATCTTTTGACTCTTAGGTAGGCTTATGAATTTGAGCAGTTGGTTCATAAAAAGGAGGATTACCTCATAACCAGCTGCTGCTGCCCAATATGGATGA
>JAAYQK010000013.1 GCA_012519325.1 Gracilibacteraceae bacterium
CTAAAATATTAGTGTGCCACCATGGCTGACAAATCATATGGGAGATGCTTGTTGTCAAGAGCATTCCATCAACCTAAATATCAGGATGATTCTATTCTTCTTTTCCCTACAGTATCTTGACGCTATCTATTGCTGTAGTAATTATTCAGTTATCAATAGATAATATGGTAAAATAGAGTTTAAGGTTTCCGGGTTAGGAGGTAAAATGATGAAAACCGTAGGAATAATTTCAGAATATAATCCCTTTCATAACGGGCACAAGCATCATATACAGGCGGCAAAGGAAGCCTGCGGTGCAAAGCATACCGTTTGCATCATGAGTGGAAACTTTGTACAGAGAGGTGAACCTTCAATATTCGACAAATGGACTCGTTCACAGATTGCAGTAATGAATGGAGCAGACCTGGTAATTGAGCTTCCTGTTATATATGCCTGTCAACCAGCGGAAATATTTGCTGCAGGTGCAGTTAAGATATTAAATTCCCTTGGAGTTATTGACTATATCTGTTTCGGAAGCGAACTGGGAGATACCAATACATTACACCGATTAGCCGAGCTGCTTCAGAATGAGCCGGAGGCCTTCAGACTTCTTCTTAAGAAACAGCTTGAACAGGGTGTTTCCTATCCAAAGGCTGTTTCCGATGCTTTATCCCAATATGCAGGGAAAGACATTCCTCCTGATGCAGATGATATTTTGAAGAATCCGAACAATGTATTAGGTGTTGAATATATAAAAGCCCTCATGGCTTTGAAAAGCAGCATCGTTCCCGTAGCAGTAAAACGTATTGGCAGCAGCCATAATGATACAGGCATTACAGGATATATTGCAAGTGCTACGGCAATAAGAAACGAAATAAAAAACAGCGGAATTTCGAATAAGGTAAAAATGTCCTTACCTGAGAATTCCATAGATATTATTGATAAAAATTTAAAAAGAAACAAGCATCCTGTTTTTATGAATGACTTTTCCGATATACTGTTGTACAAGCTCAGGACTATGGAAAAAACAGAGCTTATTAGATATCCGGGCGTTAAGGAAGGGATAGAAAACAGACTAAAAAAATGTGCAGATACCAGTTCCAGCTGTGAGGGGCTGATAGAGGCTGTCAAGACAAAGCGTTACACAAGAACCTATATCCAGCGCCTTCTTTGCCACGTACTGCTTGATATTAAAAATAGCGATGTGTCTATGTTTAAAAGTCCCGATTGCCCGTGTTATATCAGAGTTCTTGCTTTCAACAACAGTGGAAAGAGACTTATTAAGAGCATAATGGACAGGTGCCCCTATCCGGTAATTTCAAAGGTGGCAGATTTCAAATGCGCTGATAACAGAATATCAAGAATGTTCGCATACGATGTACAGGCTACTAACATATATAACCTGGCATACAGGACTCTTGAGTTCAGAAAAGGGTCGGAGGATTATCTGACTTCTCCTTATTATCATAGGGAGTAATATCCTTTGTCCATTCATAATTACCTGCTCCTCAAAATATAAATATTATATCATAAATCTATAAAGATTTATGATATTCGCCCATGTGCGCTTTGCGGAGCAAAAGTTCGCACGAATTGCAAACTTAACAGGTTAAAGACTTTTTAATCAAAATATAATATGCGTTTATGCATATTATATCCCAATATTTGTATTCTGAGGTTCATTATGAAAAGAATCAGTACTTCCACCTTTGCATTTTCCATAATATTTTGCATCCTCGTGTTTTTCATAATCAAATATCCTGGAGAGGCTTTTACTGCATCCCTGGACGGCCTTATGCTCTGGTTCAATGTGGTCTGTCCCGCACTCCTGCCTTTCTTTATTTGTGTTGAAATACTCATAGGCTTGGGAATTGTTAGTTTGTTCGGGTCCGTATTCAGGCCTCTTATGAGTCCTGTATTCAATGTGCCAGGTGAAGGCTCCTTTAATTTCTTTATGAGCATATCCTCCGGATATCCTGTGGGCGCGAAGATTGCCGCCGAACTGCGCAATAAAAATCTTTGCTCTCTTGCGGAAGGGCAAAGGCTTCTCAGTTTCTGCAGTACCTCAGGGCCTTTGTTCATAATCGGCGCTGTTGCTACCGGTATAATGAACAATCCTGCTTTAGGCTTTTTTCTTGCGCTTGCTCATTATCTTTCAGCTATTACGGCAGGGTTATTTATGCGTTTTTACGGGAAAGAAAAAACACTTGTTAAAAGAAAATATAAATCTGATCCGATAGCCGAAATGATGGAGTTCAGAATAAAAGACGGGCGTACTTTCGGAGTGCTGATGAAAGATGCTGTCAAAAATGGAATTGACCTTATACTTACAATCGGCGGCTTTATTATATTCTTTTCTGTAATAACCGGCATGCTGAAAATATCAGGCTTTTTGCCATGGTTTTCAACCTGTGTTTCCGGTATAATTCCCAATGAAGCAATAACCCCTGATATGATATCCAGCGTGCTTACAGGCTTCCTGGAGGTTACCAACGGTGCAAAAGCCTGTGCTTCATTACATATACCTTTGATATACAAGACCGTTATCATAAGCTTCATGATAGGATTCGGGGGGCTTTCAGTAAATGCACAGGTAATGAGCATCATATCCGAAACAGATCTTAAATTCGGCATTTATTTTATCGTTAAACTGCTTCAGGGATTTGCTGCTGCTTTTTACTCATATATACTTATTACCTGTTGCTCAAATCTTCAGGTTTTTAATCTCAGCACATCGGCAGATACAATCATGCAGAATGCTTTCATTGATTACAGCTTTTTGAGGGTGTTCACAAGCTCTTCTGTAAATATGGCAATTATATTACTTTTTATGTCTGCTGTTACTATTATGAAAAATAAGAAACATATATTGCACATTTGAAGAATAATGCGACATAACTGGGGACATGGGGACGTTTCTCCTGGGGACACGGGGACGTTTCCCGGACACGGGGACGTTTCTCGTGTCTCCAGTGAGACAGGAGAAACGTCCCCGTGTCTTCCCCGTGTCTTCCCCATGTCTTCCCCATGTCCCCACTGTCGCATTATTCTTCTCTTGCGTCACTTTTCTGCATACAAAAAGGAATATAACTAACTACTTAATAAGTGGTTATTGATATTCCTTTAAGCAAACTAAATTAAATTTATATCAGCTCTTATAGTTCTTAAGCTCGTCCCTGTTACTTTTTATTGTTTCTATAAGCTTTGTTGTATGGTTTTCAAGCTCTGCCAGCAGTTCATCGGCATAAGCTTTGGATCCCAGTCTGATTTTTTTTGCGTCAATTTGAGCAGCAATTATCAATTCTTTTGCCTGCTCATTTGCCTTTTTAATTATATCGCTTTCGTCAACAAGCTCCTGAACCTTCTTGTCGGCTTCCTTTTTAACGATTTCTGCTTCCTTTTCAGCTTCTGCAAGTATCCTCTGACGTTCTTCCTTAATCTTATTCATTTTTTCTTCGCATTCTTTTCTAAGGCTTTCCGCTTCTTTTTTTGCTTCTATCAGTATTTTCTGCCTTTCTTCCTTAATCCACTGAGCCTGTTTAATTTCATCGGGCAGCTTGATTCTTATTTCCTTTATTATTTCATGCAGTTCTTCTTTATTAACCACAGACTTGCTTGACAAGGGCAGATTCGGCGCCTTATCCAGTATATCTTCAAGAGCGTCAAGCAGCAGCATAACCTCCATAATACCAACCTCCCTGCTTTATTCTGTAAAATTATACCATACTATTTTTAAACAGTCACTTTTTTAAACCTTCTATATATATCTTCTTCTATGATTTCCGGTACCAAGCCCCTTATGCAGCCGCCAAATTGAGCCACTTCCTTTACCAGACTGGAGCTCAAATATGAATATTTGCTGCTTGTCATAATAAATATAGTCTCAATATCCGGATTGAGCTTCTTATTCATATGAGCCATTTGTAGCTCATACTCAAAATCGGAAACCGCTCTTAACCCTTTTACAATTGTATTTGCATTCTTGCTCTTTGCATAATCCATCAAAAGCCCCGAAAAACTATCTATCTCAACATTCTCCAAATTACCGCACGTTTTTTTAAGAATACCCATTCTTTCCTTAATGGAAAAAAGCGGCTTCTTATTCGGATTGTTTAATACTGCTACAATAACCTTGTCAAAAAGTGCTCCGGATCTTTTAATAATGTCAAGATGTCCGTTAGTAGCAGGATCAAAGCTTCCTGGATACACTGCTATTTTCAATATAACTCCTCCTTTTGCTGCGACTGTTCTTTCGTAAAATAAAACGATAATACCGTATTTCCATATTTTTTAAAACGATATAAATATAATCTGCCTACTTTTTGCGGCATATTTTCCTTGGAATCATGTTCAACAACAATTAAACCGGTCTGTGAAAGAACAGGATTCTTATCTATTTCCTTTAAGGCGGATTCAGCCAATCCAATGCCGTAAGGGGGGTCGATATAAATAATATCAAACCTCTTTCCGCATTTATATAACTTTCTGATTGCCGTTGAATAGTCAGCATTATATACCTCTACACAATCCTTTATATCAAGGCGTTTCAGATTTCCTCTCAGTACCTTTATGCTTCTGCTGTTTGAATCAATAAAGACTACATGCCTTGCTCCGCGGCTCAAAGCTTCGATGCCTATACCTCCGGTGCCGCCGAATAAATCCAAGAAAGTACTGTCAATTACAGCATCACCAAGTATATTGAAAAGAGCTTCCTTCACCTTGTCAGAGGTAGGTCGAATGTCCGTACCTTCAATGGGGTCAAGTCGTCTTCCCTTATACTCTCCTGCAATAACCCGCAAAGGACTACCTCCAATTTTTTACGATTTTACCACACTAATCTTACTGCAAATTGAAGCAGCGCTTCAAAGATAAATTTTTAATTACATTTTAACATAAATACAATTATTATACAAAAATATATTAGCACTAATATTATAATTCTACAAGGATTTATGATATTCGCCCATGTGCGTTTTGTGGAGCAAAAAATCGCACGAATTGCAAACTCAACAGGTTAAAGACCTTTTAATCAGAGATATAATATGTGTTCGCGCATATTATATCATAAATATTACTAAACCGACAGATTTTTAAGATATAAATTAATAAGCCTCCATTAACAGTTTAATAAGAATGCAGTCCTTTATGAGATGTATTTAAAGGAAGTCATGTAAAATATTAAAACCTGAATAAAAAAAAATTACTTGAACACTATATATATCAGGGATGTTAGTTATTTATAACTATATTTCCCCATAGAGCTCTTCCTTCAATTTCTCCTCTCCCGA
>JAAYQK010000143.1 GCA_012519325.1 Gracilibacteraceae bacterium
CAAATTCATTAAAATGTTGTAAACTATTATACATAGAAGACTCCCATCCTTTTTTGTTTATTTGATTGTCAACTTATATCATAACAGGATGAAGTCTTCTTTTCTATTGTTTTACTTTTATTTCCATACAATCCCTACGGTAACTTTACGCTAAGATACACTATACTAAGAATAATGGGGCATTATCATATTTATTTGATATTTGATATCATATGCTATACAATAGATTATGCATATTTGTTGTTCTATATTAGGAGAGAGTTGACCATGAAAAAATCCTTAAAAGCAGACCTGGCTCTGCTTCTTGTAACAATATTCTGGGGAGCAGGTTTCCCCGCAACAAAAATTGCCCTTCAAACAATGACTCCTTATTACCATATAGGAATCAGATTTGCTGTGGCAAGTCTTCTGCTTTCCATGCTTTTTTACAAGAAGCTGAAAAACTTAAATAAAAATTTAATAAAACCTGCATTTATACTGTCTTTATTGCTTTTTGCTACTTATGCTTTTCAAACGGTAGGTATACAGTACACCACCGCATCAAAATCAAGTTTTTTCTCAGGCTTGGCAGTACTTATAGTGCCTCTTTTCTCAATATTTTACTTAAAAACAAAGCTGGAACGGAAAACAATAATTAGTGTAATTACGGCAACTCTGGGCTTGTTTTTGCTTTCAAATGCCGGAAGTGACTCCGGTTTTAACTTTGGGGACTTTCTTACAATATTATGTTCTGTATGCTATGCCTGGCAGCTTCTGTTAACCGGAACCTACGTACAGAAACACGATGCGACATTGCTCGCAATTGTTCAATTGTTTTTTGTATCATTGTTTGGAATTGCCTTTGCAGTTATTCTTGAGCCTTTTCCAAAAAATATGTCAATGCCAGGCTTTTGGTCTTTGATGTTCTCTGCTGTATTCTGCACAGCCTTTGCATTCTGGGTGCAAACCACAGTTCAGAAATTTACCACTGCATCACACATTGCTCTTATTTTTACAATGGAGCCGGTATTCGGAGCACTTACTTCCTTCATTTTTCTTGGCGAAGTACTTGGTATAAGAGGAATTACAGGCGGCATTCTCATAGTGTCTGCCATGCTTATTTCGGAACTGCAGTGGACGAAGAAACAAATTACAACTTCTTAGGCTGAAAGTATCCGCCCAGGGAGGATCTTACATCCATTGTGGTAATGAATGCTCCGCAATCACATCCCTCAACAATTTCATAAAGCCTTTTCACCTGTTTTCTGTCCAATATTATATTCAGCATATAGCTTTTCCCTTCCTTGCCTTCGCCCTCAATAATAGTGACTCCAAAGCCTGCGTCTCTCAGGCTCTCGACCAGCTCCTCCATCGCTTCCTTAACTATTACTTGGACAACCAAACGTCCGATGGATAATCTCTCTTCTATCTTACTACCTATTATATTGCCGGCAGCATAGCCGGAACAATATGCAAGTATAAGTACAGGTTTGTCAATATTTCCCACTACCTTCCCCAACACAATGAGATAAATCATTACTTCAAAAAAACCCAGCACCGAAGCAATTCTTCTCTGCCCTTTAACAAGTAATATAGTTCTCATGGTACCTATTGATACATCAGCAATTCTTGCAAAAAATATAAAAATAACCTGCAACAAAATATTCACTTTTTTTCCTCCTGCATAATTTGCTAAATAATTTGTGTAATATAGTTGATTCTACATTATCCTACATTCTTCCTTCATTTTTGTATTAACGAAAAATTTGGCAGAATCAGAGTCAATATTTTATTGCGTTTGATGCCAAAATATATGTGGAAGGATAAATTATATTCAAATTCATCTTAGGAGGGAAATTAGTTATGAAAAAAAGCAGAATCCTACTATCAGCAGCGATATTTATTCTACTTATTTCCGCTCTTGGCGGATGTACCTATGATCCGGCAAGAAGATATATGGAAACCGACCCCAATACTAATAACATGGCCGCACCTAATGCACCTGCCATACCGAACAATGTAGTCGGTAGGGCAGGCAATAATGCCGACGGCAATAGAATATCTGCTACTTATGAAGTAGTAGACTTCAGCTATATAACAACCAATTCAAATAATTTGAATGTAAGAGCAGGAGCTGGGACAAAATTCCCTTCCATCGGCACTTTAAAGTCAGGACAAAAAATCAGAGCTCTTGGAAAGCTTGACGGCTGGTATGTAGTAAAGATACCCGACAGCGGCAAAATCGGATGTATACCGTCGACAAGCGCAAGGCCTTATGGTGCTTCTACGGGTACTGACACTGTAGGTTCCGGGGCTGTTACTCCTATCTCTAATCAAAGCACTGCAAAAGAAGGTGGTGTGGGCAGAACCGGAGCAGGCGCTGCAGGCGGAGGTGCAGCAGCGGGATCAGGTGCTATGAGTTCCGATGAATCACGAATACTGCAGCTTGTTAATGCCGAAAGAGCAAAAGCCGGTGCAGAAGCCCTCAGTGCAAGCAGTGAATGCACAAGACTGGCAAGAATGAAGTCACAGGACATGGTAAACAATAATTACTTTAGTCATCAGTCCCCGACTTATGGCTCACCTTTTGATATGCTTAAGTCTAATAATGTAAACTATATGTACGCTGGGGAAAATATTGCCATGAACCAGTCCGCCGAAGCAGCCTTCAAGGCTTGGATGAACTCGGAAGGCCACAGGAAAAACATACTGAATCCCAACTTCACCGAATTAGGCATTGGAATAGCTTCCAAGGGCAATGGGAGCTATATCTATACCCAGTTGTTCATAGGAAGATAATGAGAAACAGATTTGAAAAAAGCGGCTTTTTTCGCCGCTTTTTTGGTTTATGCCGAATAAGTGTGTTTTATCTGGCAGTCTCTGTCCAGCTCGTTTTCAGATGCTGCTATAATAATTGCACAAGCCGAGTCTCCTGTTATGTTAACTGTAGTCCTTGCCATATCCAATATTCGGTCAATTCCCGCTACCAGTGCCAGGCCTTCAAGAGGCAGCCCGACAGTCTGCAACACCATTGTAAGCATTATGAGACCGGCTCCGGGTACTCCTGCAGTTCCTATGGAAGCAAGTGTAGCAGTCAATACGATAGTAGCCTGTTGGGCTATAGTAAGCTCCAATCCATATACATTGGCAATAAACAGTGCGCATATGCCTTGGTACAGAGCTGTTCCGTCCATATTTATAGTTGCACCCAATGGTAATACGAAGCTGCTTATGCTCTTTGGAACACCGAGATTTCCCTCGGTACACTTCATATTAACCGGAAGGGTTGCGCTGCTGCTGCAGGTAGTGAATGCAATAGCCTGTGCAGGGAATATCCCCTTAAAGAACTTCATAGGATTGAACTTTGCAAATATTGCAAGAGTGCTTGAATACACCAAAGCAGCGTGAAGTATGCAGCCTATGTATACAGCAACAATTACACTCAAAAGGGGCAGCAGGACTTTAGGCCCGTTTGCCGCAACAACTGGAGTAATAAGAGCAAATACAGCGTATGGGGCAAAGTTCATAATACCTCCGGTTATCTTATATGATGCTTCCGCCAGTGAATCAAAAAAGTCAAAGAGCGGTTTTCCTTTGTCTCCTAGAGCTATTACGCCGCTGCCCAGTATCAGAGCAAACGCGATTATCTGGAGCATATTGCCGTCTGCGGCTGCTTTTATAGGATTAGTAGGTATAATATTAAGAAGTGTATCAACTACGCTCGGTATTTTACTGGCTTCTGCCGCTTTTACATCTGATGGAAGCACATAGCCTGCGCCTACATTGAAAATATTAGCCAGAATGAGTCCCAGTATTACTGCAAATGCAGTAGTTAACAGGTAGTAGGCAATGGTTTTTCCACCGATCCTTCCCAGCTTCTTTACATCCCCCAATCCACAGGTTCCGACTATCAGGGATGCGAGTACCAAAGGTACAATTATCATTTTGATGAGATTTAAAAACAAGGTGCCAAAGGGTTTAATCCAGACATTGGCCACATCAGGAGAACCTTGGAGCAAAATCCCTGCAAGTATACCTGCAGCAAGGCCAATCAGGATTTTAGTGGATAATTGCATTTTTTTCACTATAACACCTCCTCCTATATTATATTTAAATTAACATACTGAAATGCCTTTGTCTATTAATTTTTGTAATATTTTTAATATTTATTCTTATCTGGAAATTATTGTCGAATTATATCGTTGACAATAAATCAATCATGAATAATAATTGTAATATAACTACTCCAGGCAGGTGAGAAGACATATGAGAATAAGGAATAATCCTAAAGCCCTTGATAAAATAAAGCAATATGGTGAAATCGTCATATTCAGTCCAGGAGAATACAAGGGCAAATGGAATGAATATTTCGCAAAGAAAAACGGCAACAATCCGGATGCACCAATACATGTAGAGCTAGGTATGGGAAAAGGAAAATTCATATCAACAAAAGGACTGCTTGCCAGGAAAATAAACTTCATCGGAATAGACCTCCGATATGAGATAATTCTCTCGGCTCTAAATAAAGTGCTTGAAAAGGAGCTTCAGAATGTGATTCTGATCCTATATAACATTTTGAATATTGAAGATATCTTTGAGAATTCCGAAGTGGATACTTTCTATATAAACTTCTGCGATCCCTGGCCAAAAGTAAGGCACTCCAAACGAAGGCTGACTCACAGGATCTTTCTCGAAAAGTACAAAGCCCTCTTGAAGAATGGGGGAAGAATAGAATTCAAGACTGACAGCAGAGAGCTTTTTGATTTTTCTATAAATGAATTCAAGGCCTCCGGCTTTGAAATACTTGATCTGACTTACGACCTTCACAATGAGGATTATCCCGGGAATATCACCACAGAATATGAAGAGAAGTTCATTAAGAAGGGCATTAAGATAAACCGACTTGAAGCGGTAAAGAGATAGAAACTATGCTGCAACATAAGAAAAATGAGACACAATTCTCTTATGCAGCATAATTCATAAAGGACACTAACCTTGTATAATAGCGAGCACTTATTGGCTTTGGGTAACAGAATCGAGAGAAGATACGCAGTAAAATCCGTGGGATTTTCGTGAGGTAAATCCAGCACATACCAACAGGAGGTTGGGTTTATGTGCGTCAGGATTTTACAAGTATCAAGCTCTGATTCTGTCCAAAGCTAATACCGTGCGAGTCGATATACAAGGTTAGTGCCCTTTGAGTATGACTGCAAACTGATAACTGCGTTGTATTTTTTATTTGACTGTGAAGGTATAAACATATTCCGGATTCAGAGAATGCCCTATCTTATCCTTCAATGTGATTCTCACTTTATATTCACCTTTTTTCAGCGGCTTTTCTGGAATGAAGCTTATCTTGCCTGTTTCGGGCTCAAAATTCGCTTTTACGGCAGTATCGTTGATGTACATCTTTATGGAAGCCGGATCTATGCCATAACCCCTATCCGCTGCAATAACCCCGATCTCCTGAGACTGGCCGGGAAGTACCGATACTATCACAGGGTCGTAATAATCCTTATCCAGCTTGTATATTGCCATTACATCATCAAAATATATGCTTCCTGAGTTCTTGTTATCCTGTGCTGTCTCAGCCATATATATCTGTTCAAGGGATATAGGATACTTTTCATTTTCCGGAAGTTCAGTATATACATACTTCCAGCCCTTCCAATCAAGTCCCCCTGATTTGGTAAGGTTAAATACCTTTTTCTCTCCCGCGGAGTTTATATAGCTGCCTCTAAGCCAGTGGCCGCTACCATCACCATATACCCATACGCCTAGCTCAATAGGCTTGCCAATTATCTTTATCGGCTTCTTAAAGGTTACATATGCAGCTGATGTGCCTGTAGTATTTTCAAAGTCATAATCAAGTCTTAAGGAAATCTTCCCTATCCTTACTGGTTCCCCTTTTTGATTCTGTCTCACAGAGGCCTTACTTCTTATGAATTTTGCTTCCACATTATCAAGTGTTCCAAAGTCAGCAACAATTACAGGTTCCTTGCCGACTTTTGCCCCAACAGCTGCTGTAACGGATCCTGCAGATGCCGTTATTTTACCATGTCCGTTTTTTCCTGCCGTGAAAACTCCATTTGCATCCGCCGTTCCAATTCCACCTTCAACTGTCCATTTTACAGCAGAGGGACTTATTATTATTTTTTCACCGTTCTCATCAAAGGCTTCGATTTGTAACTGCACCTTTTCCCCCACATCAAGAAGTACAAAATCATTAGCAACTGACAGAGAACCTATCTTGTCCACAATTTCAACAGACATTCTACTTTGTGTATCTCCGCATGCTGCATATATATATCCTTTAGCTGCCTGGCTGCCGGAGTAATATGTGCCGTCTGCCGAAATTTTTGATGTCTTCACATCAACTCCGAACTTTACCTTGCCGGCTTCGGAAGGTACAAGATTATAATACTTGTCCAATGCATAAAAGGATGGCTTAAAGGTGCTGTTCTTATACACCTTTACGCTGGTATCGTTGAATCTTAGCATTACAGGTTCTGATAAAGGTGCTTCTGATATAAGTTGTACTGAGTTCCCTACATATCTTTCTCTTCCGTCGGAAGGGTTGTTTACCAGCCTTGCAACAGCGTCTCCCTGTTTTCTTACGGTCATAGTTGTTGATCCGCCGCCATCAAAATTTATCGCATCTTCTACCCCTTGGCTTATTAAGAACTCCGCCATCTCATATAGAGTCATGCCGTCGCTGTATCCGGGCTGTCTTCCGTCAACTGTAACCATGTAAATCTTATTATCCTTAATCCCGACTGCAGTTCTCGGATGTCTTTTCAAGGCATCTTCTCTTTCCTTTATCTTTGCAGAGATCTGCCCTCCTTCAAGAAGCCTGGGGTCCCCTGATACCGCAAAGTCCAAACCCTTCTTGTCAAAATTGACATAGAAGCTAAACTCAGCACCGAAAGGAACTCCGGAAAGCTGTTTGAAAGCTTTGGCAGGCATGGAAACAACCACCCCGTCTGCAGGTATTTCCGTAATCTTTGAATTTGGAATTATCTTCTCTATTTTGCCTGTATATACCTTTCCTGCTTTCAAAGGCAGGTCAACACCTCTTACTACAATATCAGTCCCGGCAACAGTATTTACTGTCGTTTTTCCGAAGAAGGGAGTATAAATCACGGTCTGTTCTGCCCATCTGAGCCTATTTACTGAACTTACCGGATACTGTATGTATTTGTATGCTGCAGCCCCTTCCATATTCAATGTGTCTATGAAGCAGTCTCCTTTATCCGTAACCCCCAATACCGTTGAAGTCTTTACAGCAGTCTTAATCTCTCCCCCAATTATGCTGGTTCCATAAGTAAGCCCCTTAATTGTTGTCATGTCAAAAAAGTCGCCGTTAACAGCACCTATTACTCTTCTGTTCGCATCAGTTTTCTGCAAAGCCTGATAAGACACAGGCTTATTGGTTAAACTGCTTCCGCTGTCGGCAGCTTCGACCTTAATAAATTCAGAGTCAAGCCTGCTCTCTATCATGTTGACCATAAATTTGCCGTTAGGGGTAATATAATTCATATTTCTGTAATATGTATCAGGACCTATATGCTGTCCGTATTCTACCAATTTGACTGCTTCCAGGGCATAAACCGCTCCCGGGAATGTCATAGATGCTATAAGTAGTACAACCAGCACCTTTGTTAAAAGTTTGCTTTTCCAATTGATCCTTTTCATAATTATTACCTCATTTACTATTAATTGTTATTGCTTTTTATTTAGGCGATTTCTTAATCCTTTCCAGCTTATTCCAAGTCCTCATCCTTTATCATTCATATTTCTGTTTCTTCAAAAACCTCTGCAGCAGCCGGATATTCAGTTATACTGAAAAGAGTTACCTATCTTTATATGCCTATTTTACCAGACTATCCTTATACTTTCAGCAACGTAACCGATATGTAATATTACAATTTTGACGTTATATTGTAATATGACGAAATCTTTCAGGAAAAAGTTCATCCTTGTTCACAGGTTTCATGCCAAACATTTTCATAAATTCATATGCAATGAAAACTGCATTACTTTAACAAACAACAGCAATCATATACATGCCGAACGCACTTGCACATGATTGCTGTTGTTTCACAGGCAAATATTCATTTGTATTAACATTTCTCAGGAGATATTTCACTCATTCTGTCAAGCTTTAGCTTCGAATGGTCAACAACTCTGATAACATCTGCAACATTCACGCAGTGATCGCTGATCCTTTCAAGATTGCTCAATATCTCCAGAAACAATACTCCTGCATTTATATTACATTCACCCTTGTTCAGTCGGTTAATATGACTTGCCCTGAACGAATCCGTAAGTTCATCAACCTTTCTCTCATAAGCATCCACTGCTTCGACATAAGCAGTATTCTCAGTGCTCAAAGCCAGAAAAGCACTTTCCATTGCCATATCAACACTATCAAAGACTTCCTTCAATTCATCAACTGCATAGTTGGTAAACAAAACCTTGTTATCTAGCTTATATTGAGCTATTTCAGCCAGGTTCTCCGCATGATCGCCAATCCTTTCCATGTCATGTATCGTATTAAAAAGCATTCCTGCTTTTTTCTGCTGTTCTACTCCAATTGCAGATTGCAATACCGCTTGTAGGAACTCGCCTATCCGTTTTTCCAATTCATTAATGACAGTTTCATTATTATAAATTTCATCTATCAGTTTTTCATCACCTTTGATAATGGCATCCATACCTTTCTGCACATTGCATTTTGCTATATCTCCCATCCTCAGTATTTCCTTTACAATCTGACCCAAAGCTATTGATGGAGTCTCCAGTATTCTTTTGTCCAGATACTTTAAAGCAAATTTATCATATGTATCCTCTCCTGGTATAACCTTATTTGCAAATGATATAAGCATTGAGGTAAACGGCAGCAAAATCACTGTATTTGTAATATTAAAGAGGGTATGTGCATTGGCAATTTGTCTTGCGGGCTCTGAAGCAGTTAATGCTACAAGTGAGGTTACAGGCTGCAATATGATTAAAAATATTATAGTACCTATGATCTTGATTGTAATATGGAGTATCGCCGCCCTTTTAGCTGTCAGACTTGTACCTATACTGGCAATAAGAGCGGTAGCACATGTCCCGATATTATCACCAAACAGTATTGGCAATGCTGTATTTATTGGAACCAGCCCCTGCATTGCCAAAGCTTGTAGTATACCAATAGTTGCGCTGCTGCTCTGCACAATTACAGTTAGTAGTAACCCGGCAAGCACACCTAAAAGCGGGTTATGCTGCAGGCCTATCATGAATTGCGTAAATTCCGGTATTTCCTTTAAGGGTTTCATGGCATTACTCATCATATTCATGCCCATGAACAGTATACCGAATCCCATAATTAACTCTCCCAGCTGCTTATGGGACTTTTTTCTTGAGAATAATGCAATTGGTGTTCCGATAATAATGGCATATGGTACAATGTTTTCAAACTTAAAGGCAATTATCTGTGCGGTCATTGTAGTGCCTATGTTAGCTCCCATTATTACCCCTACCGCCTGAGAAAGATTCATTATTCCCGCATTGACCAGACCGACCACCATTACCGTAGTGGCACTGCTGCTTTGTATTATCGCAGTAATGACTGCTCCTACAATAACACCAAGAAACTTGTTTGTTGTGAGAATTTCAAGCAGCTTTTTTAACCTGTCTCCTGCAGACTTTTGTAATGCATCCGACATTATTTGCATACCATACAGAAAAAGACCTAAACCGGCAAATAGTGCAACGATCATGCTTAAATCCAAAACCGCACCTCCATGGCTGATAAATTACAGTACCCAGATAATTATACATGTTTACACTCTCCACATCAAGCATACAATATGCATAAAATAAAGCAAGTCAAATATCGACTTGCTTTATTTTTATAACAAAAGTTATTTGATTCGTTATAAACCTGTTTTTCCATCAATGCCATACATAAGATTCATTGTCTGTATCGCTTGACTTGCAAATCCTCTTACAGCATCATCAATTACTGTAGTTACTGCAATCTTACCGGTATCTGCATCTGCAGACGCCGATATGGAGCAAAAGCATTTTCCGAATCCATTGGCTGCCCCATTTGTTGTACCGGTACTGCAAACTTCAATTAAAGGATTATTCTTGTAGAAATCTCTGTAAGCCTCTGAAATATCATTTCCGCAGAATCCTGTATTTGGTTCAGCCTTTATCGTCGTAACAATTCCTTTAATCTCCGGAATTATATATGATGTATATGAAAACAAAAACTTTTCCCCGAATAATGTAAACATTTGCTCATTCACTTCTGCAGCATATTCCCTACCGTCCGTTTTATATATCTTGCTGCCGTCCCCGGCGGTCTTATCTGTACAAACAAGCTTGTCACCGCACTTGACGCAGGAAATCCCCGACTTGGATTCAATAACTGCAGTATTTATATCAACCAGATTGCTCGCAGCAAGAGGTGCCAGTCCCAGCATTGCGCCTGTACAATAACTGCTTGGATTTGATGCTATGGAAGCATCCCTTATTTTATCCTTGTAAAGCTCTGACAATCCATATACTGAGCCTGGATATGCACCGCCGTCTGTATGCTGCTGGTCTCCCACATTTATTATTCTTTTTCCATTGGAAAGTGCTTTTGAATATATATACTCTGCTATAGTGCCGGAAAACCCGTTAAATATGATATCAGACTTATTAATTGCATTTACCATGCTTGAGTATTCAGTATTCTCTTCAATGCTCATTCTCGTATAGCATGCGAATTCACGAAGATCCCGCTTATCCACAATAGTACTTACCTGAGCCGACTTATGTCCTGCAATCAGCTTTGAGAGCGCTTCTCCAAGATATCCATTCGCTCCTAAGATTCCAACCCAAATCATAAATAACTTCCCTCCATGTATATACTACTGATCAGCAGCCTCCGCAAAACGATTCACAAACTCCCTTCCGCGTAATACAGCCTCTCTTACCCTTTGCTCGGAAGGCCCTCCTTCAGTATCCCTTCTCGATAAACATACTTCCGGTCTCAAAAACTCATATATTTCTTCTTCTATACAGCAGGAAAATTTTCTGAATTCATCCATGGAAAGCTCTATTAACTCCTTATTATGAGCAATACAGTACTTCACCATTTCGCCGGCTGCCTCATGAGCATCCCTGAAAGGCAATCCTTTCTTTACCAGATAATCAGCCAAATCGGTAGCATTCAAAAATCCGCCTTTAAGATTGTTCATGATTTTTTCTCTATTCACAGTCACAGATGCAAGCATTGGAATAAATACTGAAATACAGGACTTCAAAGTATCCCCTGCATCAAATACCGCTTCCTTGTCTTCCTGTAAATCCTTGTTATAGGATAGAGGAAGACCCTTCATAACAGTCAGGATGCTTATTAAATCCCCGTATACTCTTCCGGTTTTACCCCTTATAAGCTCTGCAACATCAGGATTCTTCTTTTGAGGCATAATACTGCTTCCTGTGCTGTAGCCGTCATCCATCTCGATATATCCGAACTCTTCGGTATTCCATATGATCAACTCTTCGCAAAACCTGCTGAGGTGCATCATTACAAAGGTACAGCAGCTGATATACTCAATTACAAAGTCCCTGTCCGATACCGCGTCTATAGAGTTTTGTGTGATATCCGAAAACTTCAGAATATCCGCAACCATTTTTCTGTCAATTGGATATGTGGTACCTGCAAGGGCACAACTTCCTAAAGGCATTGCATCCATTCTTTTCAGGCAATCCCTAAATCTTCCCATATCCCTCTTGAACATTTCAAAATAAGCCATGAAATGATGTCCCAGGGTGACAGGCTGGGCCTTCTGCATATGAGTGTACCCAGGCATTATAGTGCCCGCATGCTCCTCTGCTTTGTCCAGCAGCAAGGCTTCAAGTTCAGTCAGCAGCTTCAGAATTTTATGAATTTCCTCTCTTAAATACATCTTCAAATCCAGTGCAACCTGATCATTCCTGCTTCTTGCTGTATGAAGCTTCTTACCTGTTTCACCTATCTTTTCAATAAGAAGCTTTTCGATGTTCATATGAATGTCTTCAGCGTCATTTTTCAGGTCTGCACTGCCGGATTCAAGCTCCAGCCTTATTTCCTCCAAAGCGTTTATTATTTCCGCCGCTTCGTCGGTACTTATTATTCCGCATTTTCCAAGCATAAGAGCGTGGGCTTTGCTTCCTTCGATGTCCTGAAGATATAACCTTGAGTCAACGGAAATCGAAGCATTGAAATTCTCAGCCTCAAGTGCGGTATCTCTGCTGAACCTTCCTCCCCAGAGTTTCATTTAACCTATCTTCCTTTCTCCCTGCTGCTTGGCCAGCTTTCTTTTCATAAGAGCCATTACCTCTACAGGCAGACCAAACAAGTTAATAAATCCCTCTGCATCCTTCTGGTTATATATATTGTCTACATTCTCGCCAAAGGTTGCAAAATCCTTGTTGTACAAGGAATATGCCGATTCCATCCCGGAAATTACACATGAACCCTTGTAAAGCTTCATGGACACTACACCTGTCACGTTTTGCTGAGTGCAATCAACAAAAGCATCCAAAGCCTCCTTTAAAGGAGTATACCATAGACCGTTATATACAAGATCTGCATACTGGTCAGAAACCATTTGCTTGAATCGCATAGTCTGCTTGTCAAGAGTAATATACTCCAGTTCTTTATGTGCGGTATAAAGTATGGTTCCGCCGGGGGTTTCATATACACCTCTTGACTTCATTCCAACAAGCCTGTTTTCAACTAAATCTACCAGGCCTATACCGTTTCTGCCGCCTATTTCATTAAGTTTTTCTATTAATTCCAAAGGCTCACAAGCAGTACCGTTAAGCTTTACCGGTATCCCCTTTTCAAATTCAATTTCCACATATTCCGGCTTGTCAGGAGCATTTTCAGGTGTTGTTGTCAGCATGTAAATGTCCGTAGGATGCGGACTCCTGGTATCTTCCAGGTCAGCACCTTCATGACTCAAATGCCAGAGATTTCTGTCCATACTATATGGACGCTCTTTTGAAACAGGAACGGGAATACCTCTTGCAACCGCATAATCCACTGCTTTCTCTCTGGATTTTATATTCCACTCACGCCACGGGGCAATGACTTTTATATCCGGATTCAAAGCTTTTATTGTCAGTTCAAAACGTACCTGGTCATTTCCCTTACCGGTGCATCCGTGAGCAATATATCCTGCACCTTCCTTTTCTGCAACCTCAACAAGCTTCTTGGCAATCAACGGTCTTGCCATTGCAGTTCCCAGAAGATATTTCCCCTCATATATAGCTCCGGATTTTAATGTCGGCATGATATAATCCTCTGCAAACTCCTTTTTTGCATCAATTATGTATACCTTTGAAGCACCCGTGCTCAAAGCCTTATGCTTTACCGGTTCCAGTTCGTCCCCCTGCCCAACATCAACACAGCATGCAATCACTTCCATATCATAGTTTTCCTTCAGCCAGGGAATTATTATCGAAGTATCCAAACCTCCGGAATATGCAAGGACTGCTTTTTTCTTATTTATATCCATATTGGTTACCTCCCCATATTGAGTAATAGTGTTAATGATAATAATTATAATATTATTTGCATAAATATGCAAGTGCTAATTACAATATTAGTAAAATTTTCTTGCTTTATGAATTTATATCCACATAAAATGAATTATGCGACGCAGGGACACGGGGACGTTTCGCGTGGGGACATGGGGACGTTTCTCGTGTCTCCAGTGAGACAGGAGAAACGTCCCCATGTCCTTCAACGTCCCCATGTCCCCAGTTGCGTCGCATCATTCTTCAGATATACAAAAAGGTGTACCGCAAAACTGCTTGATTATTAGTTTTGCGGTACCCCTTTGTTGATACTCTTTTAAAACCTGATTACCTGCCTTCTCATGCCTACATTAAGCACCAGTCCTACCGCAGCCATGTTAGTCAAAAGTGAACTCCCCCCATAGCTGATGAAAGGCAGAGGTATACCTGTTACGGGCATTAACCCTATGGTCATTCCTATGTTCTCCAATATATGAAAAAGAAACATTGCTATTATGCCCACACAAATAAGCATCCCATAATCATCCTTTGATACCTTAGCAATATGTATGCATCTTAAAAGCAGCCACATGAACAGCAGCAGCAAAACCATAGCCCCTACCAGTCCCAGCTCTTCCCCGATAACGGAAAAAATGAAATCCGTGTGCCTTTCCGGTATGAAGCCGAGATTGTTCTG
>JAAYQK010000144.1 GCA_012519325.1 Gracilibacteraceae bacterium
CTGGGCAGTATTTTAAAGAACCTGCTTCTGGTATTTATTGTTACCGGAATAATTGCATCTGTCATAATGATATTTTTCGTGACAGTGATTCCACCGGCACAGGGAGTAGATTTGAGTGTTAACGCTGAGGAGCCTATAGAGCAGATAAGCCTTGCAAATCAAGCAGTAAAGGCTATTACGGTATCGGACTTCCCGGAGCTTTTATCCCGTAGAAATATGCTGCCTCTTATAGTATTTTCAGTATTATTCGGGTTCTGCGTCACAGCTTTGGGTGAAAAAGGCAAGAAGGTTGCAGAGGCATTGGATATGCTCTCAAATGTAATGATGAAAATGGTAAGCTTTATAATGTACTATGCTCCTGTTGGTTTGGCAGCGTATTTTGCAGCACTGGTAGGGGAATTCGGGCCGGAGCTTCTAAAGGATTATGCCAGGGCTATGGCAGTATATTATCCGGTTACCATAGCTTATTTCTTCATAGCTTTCTTCGCGTATGCGTACTATTCAGGGGGGATGCTGGCAGTAAAAAGATTTTTTAAGAATATTGTGTCACCAGCATTTACCTCACTTGCGACCCAATCCAGCATTGCAACTTTGCCGGTAAATCTGGAATCAGCCAGGAAAATGGGTGTCCCGAAGGATATCAGAGAAATAGTTCTTCCAATGGGTGCTACAATGCATATGGATGGTTCATGCCTATCGGCAATATTGAAAATATCCTTCCTGTTCGGACTTTATGGAAAAGATTTTGCAGGTATAGGAACCTTTGCGACTGCAATACTGATATCGGTAATGAGCGGTGTTGTAATGTCGGGTGTGCCCGGAGGCGGGCTGATTGGTGAAATGCTTATAGTGAACCTTTATGGATTCCCGCCGGAAGCTTTCCCTATAATCGCCACAATCGGATTTTTGGTTGACCCTCCCGCTACAATGGTCAATGCATGCGGGGATAGCGTAGCGGCAATGATGGTAACGAGACTTGTAGAGGGAAAAGAGTGGCTGGAAAAGGCAGTAAAAAGAGAGGTTCAGGGACAATTTACAGAGTAGGCAGCTTTATTAAATATTTATGCCTTTTGATTCCGGAGGCAGTGTATGAAATTCTACAAATATACAGGGCTGGGTAATGACTTTGTCCTGATAAACAATTTAAAATGTAATGTAGATATTGACAGCAGGCTGGCAAAAGCAATGTGCGACAGACATTTCGGCATTGGTGCAGACGGTATTGTGCTTGCATCCCCAAGTAAGAGCTGCGATATCAGAATGGAAATATATAATTCTGACGGCAGCATAGCTGAGATGTGCGGAAATGCTTCCAGATGCTTTGCAAAGTTTTGCTACGAAAAGAATTTGATAAAAAGAGAAAGCTTTACTGTAGAGACATTGGCCGGTACCATAGTACCAAAGCTTTATATTGAGGATGGAATAGTAAAGAATGTGACTGTGGACATGGGTCAGCCCAAGTTCGGAAGCAAGGATATACCATTTAAAGTTAATCTGGACAAGGTAGTCGATTATCCGATACGGATTGACGGAAAGGAATACATCATTACATCTATGTTTATGGGGGTACCTCATACAGTTGTTTTTACAGATGAAATTGAAGATGAAAAAGTAATTGCGGAAGGAAGAAAAATAGAAACATCCGAATATTTCCCCAGAAAGACAAATGTGAATTTTGCTTCAATAATCAACAGAAATGAGATAGTCCTTCGCACATGGGAAAGAGGAGCAGGCTATACAATGGCATGCGGCACGGGAAGCTGTGCGGCAGTTGTTGCAGGTATCGAAAGCGGCAGGCTGAATAATAAAGTTAAGGTACATCTTCGAGGTGGAGATTTGACCATTGAATGGAAGGTCGGAGAAAAAGTTCAAATGACCGGTGAAGCAAAAGAAGTATTCACCGGAGAATATGAAATATAATTCTATTTAAAGAACTCTTCTATCTTTTTCATAATGCTGTTATATTTATATGGAATCTCTCCCGAATCCTCCGCACAATTATCTTCATTATTTTTTTGATCTGCGGCATTAGGAGAAACGAAGGCTTGTTTTACGCTGTCCTGTGGGATATCGGAATCAGGCTTGGCAGCAACGGGCTTTCCTACGTAAGTTGTTATATTCTCCTGTTTTTTCAGCATACTTTCATAGTTCGGAAGTCTTTCGCTTTTCATAAACTTCTCCTTAAAACCGCTTTTCTTAAGGATGGGATGTTCTATTGCAGTCTTTTCGGGAGTGAAATTCTTTTCGTTTTTATTTTCAAGACTGCCTATTCTGCTATTTAAATGCTTTACATTATCTGAGAGCTCTCTAATTTCAACAAGGATTTGTTTCAGGTAATCGTTCATATCAGGTATTGGAGCAGTTTGAACCTTTTCCTTCGGTTTACCCTCAGAAATACCATCGGTTATATACTCTACAGGTCTTAAGATTTTGAAGTTTTTGTCAAGTATGAAATAGCCCTTTGTTATTGACAGGGGGTTTGAGCTTTTCATAATTTTCAGTATATGTATACTGGTTTCCACCGTAACAGGCAAATCAATTACTTTTCTCCATTTACCAGATGAATCATCATAGGTATATTGATGAAAAACATGATCCTTTACCCAAGCCGCCTGAATTGCTTTTTCATCAGAATAGAACAGCGGTATAATTCCACTGGTATCGATACGTATATTTCCAAGTTCCTTAAAATCTATTTCATTGCTGCCTGTTGACTTGCTCAAAAAATGGCGTATATTGCTTCCTTCAGTTTCATTAGAAAAGCAAAGAAGGTTTATTTTCTTATTATGCTGAAGAAGCTTTATAAACACCTGATTTCTATAGGACATACTGAGGCTTTTGTGCACCCAGGATTTTCTGGAGTCGTCGTAGCAGCAATAGTTGATATAGTAATGAGTTCCATCGTACCATACACTTGCATAATGTATGATGCCGTTTTTCACAGGAAGCAGTGAGTAAGAGTTTTCAATGCTTTGAGAGTATATTTCCGAAAGGCTGTTCTTCTTCCAGGAATATTCGATATAAGGTGTTTTATCATTAGCATTCTTATGAATGTGATAAACATTGTACATATTGGCGACAGGAAGCTTTTTTGAAAAGAAAATATGTATGGAGCCGTTCTGTACTATAATATCCATAATATATATATTGGAACTGTTGTGTAAATTCACAACGGGTTCAAACTTCCACCCGCTGCTTGTATATATAAAAAGCAAGACTCCCTTGTATCTGCTGTTGCAGGCCAGGTATATGGTATCGTCGGTATCAATGGCTGCTGCAAAATCCCCGTTCGACTGACTTATAAGGATAGTGTTCTTAACGTCCCCTTGAACGGGAACCTCCCTGTAACATACGGAGGAATCCTTGTAGTAAAAAAAATACCTGTTGTCCTTTGAATCCTCCAGTATTATCGATGGGTTTATATCTGTCATATAATCACCACCTTTAGGTTTATATATTTATATCTATATGGGAATGTTTACGCTTATATGACTAGACTAGCGTATAAGAAGAATAATGCGACAGAAGACACGGGGACGTTTCTCGTAGAAGACACGGGGACGTTTCTCGTAGAAGACACGGGGACGTTTCTC
>JAAYQK010000145.1 GCA_012519325.1 Gracilibacteraceae bacterium
AGTTTGCTATCCTTGCCTTTTGCGGCATAAGCCGGTAAAGCTCTTTCAGCGCTTTAATAGTAGATTTGAGAGGGCTTCCCTCATTGCTTCCGTAATAGGTATAAAGCAGCGTGCCTTCACCATCTATAAGTGCTATTTTGGTGGTGGTAGAACCTGCATCGATACCAAGGAAGCATTCACCTTCAAAGGTTGATAATTCACGTTTCCTTACGGAGCTTATACTATGTCTTGACTTAAACTCTCCATACTCTTCCTCATCTGCAAAGAGGCGTTCCAACCTCTTTGTTTCCCCGTTGGAAGCGCTTTCGTAGTTTCCAAGGCTGTTCAGCAGGGCATCAAAAGATACCGGGTTTTCATTCAAAGAAGATAACGCCGCGCCTATCGCCACAAACAGCTGTGAGTTTTCAGGAAAAATAACCTGGTCTTCTTTGAGCTTTAAAGTGTCGATAAATCTTTTCCTCAGTTCTGAAAGGAAATACAGGGGCCCTCCTAAAAAAGCCACATTCCCCCTGATAGGCCTTCCGCATGCCAGCCCGCTTATCGTCTGAATTACTACGGCCTGAAATACGGATACTGCAATATCTTCCTTGGCGACCCCCTCATTCAGGAGAGGCTGCACATCAGTCTTTGCAAAAACTCCGCATCTTGCCGCTATGGGATAAATAACCTTGTAATTCTTAGCCAAGTCGTTTAACCCCTCTGCATCCACTCTGAGCAAAGAGGCCATCTGATCTATAAATGAGCCTGTGCCTCCCGCACAAGTACCGTTCATTCTCTGTTCTATTCCATCGCTGAAATAAGTAATCTTTGCATCTTCTCCACCCAGTTCGATTGCAACATCAGTTTCAGGATAATAGGTCTTAATTGCCTTTGTAGAGGCAACAAGCTCTTGTATAAAAGATACTCCTAAATTTTTTGCAATATTCATTCCTCCTGAACCTGTAATCATTACAGTCAAATGACTATTGTTCAGTATTAAAAAGGCATCATGAAGCATCTGCTGGAGCTTTTTCTTAATATCAGCATAATGCCTCTCATACCTGCTATAAACTATCTCAAAATTTTCATTTAAGGCAACTACTTTAACTGTTGTGGAACCGATATCGATACCAACATGAAATAATTTATTCATGACTCCACAGCATCAAGGCTGTGTCCACCTCCATGGCTCTGTAATTAATGCCTTTTATTGCATATCTTTCTATATATATTCATTATAATCCACAAATATTGATAATGTAATAGAAATAGTCAGAAAATCAGGCTGTATGGGCATTCCCCAGCCTGATTTTCTGCAGATTCTGTTTATTCAATCACTTTACTCCGGAGAATCCTCTCCAGAGCTTTTTTAAGCCTTCCCATCTGTTCGTGCTGTCCTCAGGCTTCCGAGAAAGCTTTTTATTTATTTTATCAGCGGTATCCAGAATTGATTGTGAGCCAATATCTTTTCCGGCTTTTAACTCCGGTAAGTCTTCTTCTCCGAATTCCTGATTCTCCTGACGTTCAATTTCACCTATTGATTCCAGGAGTTCTTCACATTTCTCCCTCAGCTTTTCGTTGAATTTCTTAGGGTTCTTCACCCATGACCAGCTGTCCTTACCGGCATCAGGCTTAATTCTTGTGCTTTCAAGAAAGTATTTTTCCAGCTTTATGTATCCCTTACTGTGAAGCATGGCAATAACTTCTGTGAAAATATCCGGAATTATATCCTTCATACGCTGTACACGAAACCTGTCTATGGTTTTATAATCAGGCATATTCATTCCGCTAAGCCACATAAACATAATGTTTTCTCTGCAGTTCTTGGCAATGCCCCTACATGAAAATATTTTCTGTGTATAGGCATATATTATTATTTTCAGCATCATAACAGGATTATAACTGCTTGCTCCTCCTCCTTCATATTTCTCATATAAAGGTTTTGTGTCTATGTTTTCTATAGCACTGTCAACTATTCTTACTATATGGTCCTCAGGAATTAATTCCTCCAGACTTGGAGGAAGAAAGGTAATCTGACCCTGAT
Source organism: Gracilibacteraceae bacterium (assembly GCA_012519325.1). GTDB lineage: Bacteria > Bacillota > Clostridia > Lutisporales > Lutisporaceae > BRH-c25. The sequence continues at coordinate 2,024 of JAAYQK010000145.1, forward strand.
TATATGGTTTGAAAGAAGGCTTCTTATCCATAATATCTCCTTCTCATTGATATTAATCAGCTTTACTGCCATTGATTACATTATAACATGTTTCTGATAAAAACCATAGCAAAGGCTGTGCAAAACCAATAGTTCTGCACAGCCTTACCCTAAACCTCGTGCCCCGCAACCCCGTGACCTCGTAACCAGCACACGCTAGTGCGCATTCTTCAGATATTTGTCTACCATTGCCGCAGCTTCCTCACGGGTAATTAAGTTTTTGGGTCTGAAGGTATCATCCCCGTAACCGCTTAATACCCCCATATCTGCAAGTATGTCCAGATAGTTGATTGCGTATTTCGCCACCTGGTTCCTGTCTGTGAAATAGACTCCCTTAGGCTTTATTCCGTCACCCAGCATTCTCCCCAGAATGGCACAGGCTTCTTCACGGGTAATCTGCTCACTTGGACCAAACAACCTCTTGTCTCCCACAAGCCTTCCATTCACCCATCCGTTTGCATAGGCTGCCTTTACATGGGAAAGTGCCCAATCGGGTATATCATCATTATCCGCAAAGGGCAGCGATGCTTTATCAGTTTCGGTATCCCCTGCTTCCAGACCTAATGACAACATTTTCATGAACTCCGCCCTTGTAATATAGTTGTCAGGCATGTAATAATATCTATCGCCCACTTTTATACCTTCTACTATATTCATATGAACAAGAGAGTATATCACATCCCTCGACCATCTGGTACCATCCACGTCATCCAACAGCCTCAGGCTGCTGTTTTCCAGTACCGCGTACTTGCTGAAGCCTGACAGTCTTACTGTTATGATGCCCCTTTCATTGTCTATGGTGCCTCCTATATAGTCCCATCTGCCCTGTTGCTCATCAAGCCTGTATACTGCAACCCTTCTGAGGTCTGCAGCCTGATCCGCCTCAAACCTGAAGCTGACACTTACAGGAGTTCCCTTACTTTCGCCCTTGCTGAGACTTATATCATAAACAGGGCTCAAAAGCTTCATCCCGGGGAACTTCTTCATTAGCTCTTCCTGATTGTCATACCTGCTGATATTTATGTCAGCGGTATTTACTGCAAAACCGGCCGGTATGTCAAGGGTCAGATCGTCATCTGCCGTAATTTTTGTTTCTGTTCCAGGCTGTAATCTTGCTGAGAAGATATCCTTCTTGCCCTTTTCAGCCTCTACTATCCTTCCCAAAACATCAACGGGACCGGAATATCTTCTGCTTGCCGCTTTTGGCTTAGACCCTGTGCTCTCAACTACATTGACAACTACGGCGTCGGTATGGGAATAATCCTCCGTTACTTTATACTCCGCCATAACATATGCCTTACCCGGTTTTATGGCTTTTAACCTGGCTCCGCTGTCTAAGGCCGCAGCTCCTGTATCTGCCATCAAACTCCATTTTACAAGTTCCGGTCTGATGCTTAGGTATTTTCCCTCAGCGTCCACTGCTTTCAGGCTTAGCCCTATACTTTCTCCCAACTCAACGGTAGCACCTCCGGGAGTGATTGACACTCTCTGTATAGCTTTCAGCCTATCATTGTACACCATACCCCTATATTCGCTGATATTCCCAATGGTGTCCTCCGCAACTGCATAAATTTCCATACTCATTCTGTCACCCATGTCTATGGTATATTCAAACAACCCATTCTCATCGGATATTGCATCTCCACCGTTAATGATGAGAGTGCTTCCCGGTTCGCATTTCCCCTTTATTACTGCAGTTGCTGCGCCGTTGCTTTCCGTAACTTCCGAAGAATCAATAAGAAGGAGCGGCGGCACAGTATCACATATTATCCTTATTACTTTATTGGTGAAGTCTCCGGAACCGTTCTGGGCTTTTATCTCCACCATGTTCTCCCCTTCATTCAGGGTAAGCTGCTGCAGGTGGCTAAGTGCCGGGTTAAGTGTGTAGACGGTTTCGCTGTTCAATACTATATCTGCGCTGATTGTCGTATCTGCCCCCACCGGCAACACTGCTTCCTTCCCCGCGGAATAGTATTCGTCTATACCCGACTCTGACATATTGAGGGGAAGCATATTCCCTTCCCGTGCCAGTGAAACCTTTAGCACCGGCGGCTGCGGAACCGGAAGAAATACCACATCGGACAAAATAGCATCACTATAATGCTGCCTGGGTATGTCTTCTCCCTCAATCAGCTCCTCTTCCCTGTGAGCTATTACCGAAATCTTATAGCTCTTACCCGGTTCAAGCCTCAGAGTGGTTCCATCCTGCTGAGTTACCTCTCCTCCTATTATCGCATCGGTTCTTCCAGTTACATAGGATTCCGGGTACCCCGGTATGGATGAACCGTCCTCATTCAGAACCGTCAATATGTAACCTTGAGCCGGATATCTTCCATCAGTTCCTTCTTTCCACTCCACTTTTAGATATCCGTTTCCTGCCGGGGAAACCGCGAGATTCCTGGGCTTGCTCGGAGCCTTGAGATCGGTTACCGTAAACGGCTCTGTGGTTCTGCTTGTGAACCCGTAATCCTCCTTGGAAAGCTCTGCCCGTATCACATAACTGCCGGTCATGACATCCTCCGGGAGCGCCACGGTATGAGTTCCTGCGGCTGCGTCAATATCCTGTACCAGCAGTCTTCCCGCTTCGCTGCTTCCTTCCTCCAGCAGGTAAAGATTTATTTTAGCGCCGTCCATATACTTGCCCGACCAATCAACCTTAACACTGTCGTTTGCTATCTTTGAAGCTTCCAATGATGTATATTCCGGTGCCATTTTAATGTCGTACAGTTGGGCTGCCGCTAGGGGTTTATCTGATACTATCCTCCACATACCCGGCTGGGGTCCCACAACAGATATCCACAGCTTCTGTTCATCTCTGCCGCTGTCACTGTCCTTTGCCGGAATGGTC
>JAAYQK010000146.1 GCA_012519325.1 Gracilibacteraceae bacterium
AAGGAAGAAGCTGAATCAAAAGATGATATAGGTGTGGAGAATGCTTCACCCGAGAGCATATTAAAAGCTTTGGCGATGGCTAAATACGAACTGGAAGAGGTCAAGAACACCTTTACAAATGAAGATCTGATATATTACGGCCTTATGGGAGGCGAAAATTCTGCAAACCTGAGAAACCGTATTGGTTCTGAATTGGGCATAGGATATTCAAATGCGAAGCAGTTCGTAAACCGCCTGAACAAATATGGCATCAGCAGGGATGAACTAGAGGAAGCAATAAAAAAATATGAGATCAATACTTTATAACGAGGGGCTAATATGTCTCCCCATAGTTCAGGGTATACGGGCTACGGCACCAAGGAGGTGTATTTGCAGATAGGTATGAAGGGAATATCAATTAAATCGTCAACATTGGATTTGATAAAAAAATATGATTTTAGGGCAGCGAAGAAGTTCGGGCAAAATTTTCTGACGGATGAAACGGTTTTGAAAACAATTATAGATTGTTCAGAAATATCAAAGGATGACTGCGTTCTTGAAATTGGCCCGGGAATGGGAGTATTGACACAAATACTCTGTGAGAAGGCGGGTAGAGTATTGGCGGTAGAGATAGACAGAAAGCTCATCCCGATACTACGAGTTTTGCTTTTCGGTTATGAAAACATTGAGATAATTAATGAAGATATTCTTAAACTGGATTTAAAAAAGCTATTGGAAGAGAAATTTGGAAGCTCTGCTGTTAAGATAGTTGCGAATTTGCCTTACTACATTACAACTCCCATAATAATGAAGCTGTTGGAGGAGAGAATCAGCCTAAGGAGCATCACTATTATGGTTCAGAAGGAAGTAGGGGAGAGAATTTGTGCAGCTCCGGGAAGCAAGGATTATGGTACCCTAACTGTTGCAGTGCAGTACCGCTGCATACCTCGCAAGATCCTTATAGTCTCTCCTGAGTCATTCATTCCTCAGCCTGAGGTTGAATCCATGATTGTAAGGCTGGACTTCAGGAATAAGCCGCCTGTATGTGTGGAAGATGAAAAACTGTATTTCAGAGTAGTGAAGGCTTCCTTCGGTCAGAGGAGGAAGACCCTGTTAAATGCTTTGACTGCAGGAAATTTGGGAAAAACAAAAGAAGAACTTAAGAGTGTATTGATAAGAAATGGCATTGATGAGAAAAGGCGAGGTGAAACTTTGTCCCTGGAAGAATTTGCTCGGATTGCCAATGACATTTCTTGTTTATAACGGAGTCAACCGGAGTTCACCGCGATTGACTCCGTTGTTATTAAAAACAGAAAAAATCTGTTCACATTTGCCCTCTTCATACATATATTAGTAATGACTATGTATAGAAGGGGGTTATTATGTGGCATCAAATAATGAATATAAAAGATACTTTATTATACTACAGGAAGATGACAAAGGATATGAACTGTCACCCGGAAAGATACCAACCGGTTATGTTAAAATAGAAGTGAAGAATAATAAGGTAAGGCTTAATGCTTTTATCCAGAATATTAAGCATGAAGATCGGGTTGAGTATAGATTGATTCTTGTATCATCAGTCAAGAAGCTGGCAGTGGATGCAGGAAAGATTATTATCGACGGAAGCGGGAGAGGAGAGCTTTCCTGTGAACTTGAGCCGGACAATGTTTTAAAAAGCGGTTTGAATATAAGGGATTTCAATATTGCTGCTGTGACATGCGGAACATCCGTACCGCTTTCGGGTTACACGGGAAGGGATAAGCTGGAATGGAAGAACAAATATGACATAATAAACAAACATAAGGTCAAAGAGGTACCCAGAATAGATAAAAAGATAGAGATTGAGGAAATCATTCCGGAAGTACCACAGCCTCCAATACATGTTCCACAAATTGTACAGCCTGAGCCAACTATTGTTGAACCCCCTGCCCCTGCCCCAATGCCTGAGCCGGAACCCGTAATGGAAATTAAACCTGAACCTGAGCCAGCACCTGAACCGGTAATTGAACCCAAGCCTGAACCAGCACCCGAGCCGGTAATTGAGCCCGAGCCTGAGCCTGTAATCGTACCTGAAAGCACGGTGGAGGTCAAAATAGTAGTGCCTGAATGTCCGCCGATAGCCCCGATGGAAGAACCCTGCGAAATAGAATGTGAGGATATAAAAGAATACTATTGTTATGATGATGAGGAACCTTGCAAGCACACGGCACCGCCTTATTACAGCGGGGGTATGTACGGTAAGCTGAGAAGAGTTCTGAGAAAGCTGAGAAGGTATGAACCTTTCGAAAAGGAGAGAGGCTGCAGCTGGTTCAAGGTAGGAGATAATATGTATGAGATAAACAGAGTATCGGTTCCATATATGGGATATATGATGCCTTTGGGGTATCCATTTTTATCCGAAGGCTGCGGCATGATGATGGATAGAAAGGACTATATACTGGGTGTTAAATATGATGACAAAGATGATGATGATGACGATGACAGAAGACAGATAAGACATCTTCTCTTTGGAGTGCCTGCGATATATAGTAAAAGAAACGAACTGTACTACAAATCCAGAGGGTTTATGAAATTCAGGCCTCATAAATCGAAAAACTACGGGTATTTCATAATGTGCCTGGATATCAGGCGAGGTATTCTGTGCCGCATGCATTAAAGCATTTGAAAATTTTCTATAAAAAATCCAATATTTTATGTTAAAATAATATTATATTTATGTATAGAAATACAGAAGAGGAATGATTTTGTGAAAGTTGAGAATCTTGTGGATAGGAAGCTGATTAAAAATATAGATATCGGTATAGTACTATCCACCATATTGCTTATTATATATGGTATGATTGCAATTTCAAGTGCTACCCATATTAAGAGCGGAGGATCTGCAGGTGCCCTCAAGGTGCAGATTATAGCCTTTATTTTAGGGATAATCGGTATACTCTTGATTCTGCTAATTGATTACAAAACCTTTGGGGATAATTATGTGCTTATATATATAACCAATGTTTTTCTTTTAGTCCTGGTTCTAATCATAGGTTTCTCCACCAAAGGAACCAAAGGATGGATCGACTTAGGTCCGGTGAACATGCAGCCTTCGGAAATAGTGAAGCTCGGATATATACTTACCTTTGCAAAGTATCTGGAAAAGAGGAAGGACAATTTAAACAGGATTATTGATGTACTTCCTGCAATGTTTCATTTGGGACTTATAGTAGGCCTGATAATGCTGCAGCCGGATGCCGGCACCGCATTGGTATTTATTTTTATTTCAGTTTTTATGCTGTTTGCAGCAGGTATTAGCTACAAAATAATTGCAGGCGCCTTTGGTGCCTTTTTAATAAGCCTTCCGGTAATGTGGAAGCTTCTGAAGCCGTACCAGCAGGATAGGATTCTTGTGTTCCTGAACCCCGAATTGGATCCTATGGGCAAAGGATATCATGTGATACAGTCCCAAACTGCTATCGGGTCCGGACAATTTCTGGGCAAAGGA
>JAAYQK010000147.1 GCA_012519325.1 Gracilibacteraceae bacterium
ATGCAGGGGTCTTCACTCCCAATAAAGATAATATAAGGATCGAAGCAGCAAGGGATTTTAAGATCAAGCCGCTCAGGATGAATAATAACTACTACAGAGGCTCTATAGATAGTACTTCAAAAAGAACTGACTCAAAGATTACCCTGTCTCCCAAGACGGTGCTGGAATTCTATAATAGGGGTGTATGGAGCATGAATACCCTTGTTGTTGAGGCGGGTGAAGAATTTTCCGGAAAGCTTGAGAGCAATCTGAATTATGCAAAAGATTCTTTTACAGGAACGATATTCAACAATTCAGGCTTTGATCTGGACGAATGCTATATAATAACTCCGAACCAATACGCCGATATAGGGCCTATAAAAAATGGAGAAACAAAACATGTGAATGTAAAACCCAGCAGTTATTTCGGACAAAGATATGAGCTGATAAATGCAATATACAAAGATCCCTATTCCGGTCCTAACCGGATCAAACGAAATACCAGACTTACTCCGGAGCAGATGGCGGAATTCAGGCGGAATCTTCAAAAAAGGCAAGTGCTGGAGTACGGCCTTATGAATGAGGCATATCAGAGTTATGAGGCGCAGCTAATTGCCTGGAGCAGTACCCCCGTGGCAAAGGACCTGCTTGTAAACGGCAGGGAGACCAGAAAGTATGAAAAGGCCTTTATTACCTCCAAAGCGAATCTGAGCTTCAGGGACGGAAACAGCGTGGAATATCCTCTTGGATTCCTGAGGCCTACCATAGTGAACAATATGAATGCAGGTAATTATGATGATTACGGGAAGATGTTTTATGGAAAGGGTTCCTTTGAAGTGCATTATACAATAGAAGATATGAAGCTTGAAAATATTAAGATACAGTACACGGTAGGAGATACCCAGCGTGTAAGGCAGTACTTATGGGACAACGAAAAAAAGGACTGGGTTGAGGGAGACTACAGGAGTTATTATATCCATGATGAGCTCATAAAAAAATATGTAGATAACAGCAACATGCTGAAAATCAAAATAGAAATGGATGATGACAAGGTTCAGCTTCCTCAGATTGCTGTGAAGGGAAGTGTTAAATAGTGCTTGCAATAAGGAATTTGAATAAGAGATATGGAAGGTTCCAGGCAGTCTCAGATTTGAATTTAGATATATCGGAGGGAGAAATATTCGGTTTTGTAGGCCCCAACGGAGCAGGAAAGACCACTACAATGAAAATAATATGCGGGCTCTTGAGAGCCACCTCCGGAGAAATAACCCTGGATGGGACGGATATCATACAAAACAGCAAGAGCATAAAGGAAAAAATTGGTTACATGCCTGATTTCTTCGGAGTGTATGACGATCTGAAGGTAAGTGAATATCTGGAGTTTTATGCCTCAATATATAATATTAAAGGTCAGGAGAGGAAGAGAATTACCGATGACCTTTTAGAGCTTGTTGACCTTAACAGCAAAAGGGAAGCATATGTGGACAGCCTTTCAAGGGGTATGAAACAAAGACTCTGTCTTGCACGCAGTCTGGTTCATAACCCCAGGCTTCTTGTGCTTGACGAACCTGCTTCCGGCATGGATCCCAGGGCAAGGTTCGAAATGAAGGAAATACTTAAGAACCTGAAAGGTATGGGAAAGACGATAATCATTAGCTCCCATATACTTTCCGAGCTTGCGGAGCTCTGCACCAGCATAGGAATCATAGACCAGGGCAGAATGGTGATAAGCGGCAGTAACGCAGAAATAATGCAGCAGGTTTATAATAAGAAGGTTGTCAAGCTGAAGGTCACAGCAAGACTTGATGATGCGGTATTGATTCTGAAGGAGTATCCTTTTGTCGACAAGCTGGTTATAGGTGAGAATACAATACAAGCAGGCTTCAAAGGCGGCGACGGGGAAATGAGCAGGGTGCTTTCCGGTTTAATAAGCAGGGGGATACCTGTCGTATCCTTTGCACAGATGGATGGCAATCTGGAGGATGTATTCATGAAGGTCACAAGAGGGGAGGAAGAGCAATGGGCATAAACCCTGTACTTTTAAAGGAATTGAAGGTAAGAATGAGAGGCTGGAGGGCTGCGGGAATAATTGCCTTATATCTCCTGGTTCTCACTGCTGTAGCGGTTTTCATTATTTATACCGTTTTTACGGATCCCTATACCTCAAGTATAGATCCTCAGGTTTCCATAGGAGCATACACAGGTCTTGCAATAATACAGTTTATATTAATAATGTTTATTGTTCCTGCACTTACAGCAGGAGCCATATCGGGAGAGCGGGAGAAGCAGACTCTTGATCTGGTGCTTTGTACAAAGCTGAGGCCAATATCTATAATTACCGGAAAGCTTTTTGCATCTACCAGCCAGACCCTGCTGCTAATTATTGCATCATTTCCGATTTTCTCCATGGTATTTTTGTTCGGGGGAATATCAATAAAAGAGATAACGCAGCTTTTTGGTTTTTATATGGTGACGGCAGTGACTATAGGCTCTATTGGAATATTTTTCTCCACACATTTAAAAAGAACGACAGCCTCAACAGTCTTAACATATGGTACCCTGGCATTCCTGGCATTTGGGACTATATTCATAGGAGTATTCTATATTAGGATTTTTTACCAGTGGGATTATGAGAAGTTCCTGCCCCTGTTATATTCAAATCCGCTGGCAGGCTTCAGTTCACTGCTTGCCGAGCAGTTTGGGTATTATGGAGGCATTAATTCCTTTTTAGGGCTTTCTGCAGGTTTAGGTCGGAATTCCAATGCTGTGAAGGCGATAAGTCCTTGGCTTGGTAATATAATATTTGATGCAGTATTGTCGGCAGTGCTGCTTGCATTGTCGGCTGCAAGGATAAACCCTGTAAGGAAAGGCATATTCGGTTTTTTGAGGTCCGGGAGAAGAAGGAAAAAGGCTTCTGGGAATTAATATATAGTAAATAAAGGAGCGATATTTATGAGCCCTACTGACAAAGAGCTGATAAAAATAATACGGCGCATAAGAGACAGGCTGCATGCCGCTTTTATTATAAACAGCATTGTACTTGGGCTTGGGTTTGCACTGTGTATCGGTCTGGGCTTGGCTGTTGCTGCAAGGTTCATTCCTATATACAATGTATATCTGATGATATTCAAGATAGTGGCGGCGGCTGTGCTTGCTGCATTTTTGTATTCCGCCTTCAAGACTCCGCGGAATGATTATGCTGCCCTGAGGGTAGATTCTTTGGGGCTTCAGGAAAGGACAGTGACTGCCCTTGAGCTTATCGGCAGCCAATCCGCCATTGCGGTGCTTGAAAAGAATGATGCCCTGATGCATCTCAAGGGTTTGGATTACAAAAAGAAAATAACCCTAAAACCAAATAAAAGGTATTTATTAATATGCTTTATATTGGCAGCAGCTCTTTTACTTTCCGGATTTATACCGAATCCTATGGCAAAAAGGGCGGAGGAGCTTCACAGCCTAAAGGAGAAAATTGCCGAGCAGCAGAAGAAAGCCGACAAGTTGGTTGAGAGGGTTAAAAGCAATCCTAAGCTTTCCGAAGAACAGAAAAGGGAGCTGGAGACAAAGCTTTTGGAGCTTAAAAGTGAGCTTAAGTCTGCCGAGGATGAAAAGGAAATAAAGAAAGCTCTTGGAAAAACTGAAAAGAAACTGGAGTATATAAAAGAAAAATTTGCTACCAGTGAAGATTTGAAAAAGATTGCAGATGTACTTTCAAGGAACGAGATGACAAAAGCCCTTGCAGATATGATAAAAAACAGTGATGAAAAGGCTTTCAAAGAAAGCATTAGAAAAATTGCGGAAGCCCTGAGGGGGCTTTCGGCGGTCGAAAAGCAGAAGCTTGCGGAAGAGTTGTCCAAGCTGGCGCAGGAGATAAAGAGTAACCCGGAATTAAGCAGGGCCTTTGCAGGATTGGCAGAAAAGCTTGCCTCCGGTGAGCTTGGTGATATATCAAGGGAGCTCGATGAATTAAGCGAAAGTATTTCAGAGCTTATGGAAAATGAAAGTATAAGGAATGCAATATCAGAACTCGCAAAAGAGCTTGGGGCTGCAAACATCAGTCAAAGGGGCCAGGATGGGGCCGGACACCAGGGTCAGGGTAATATACCGGGAAACAATGGCCAGCAGGGACAGGGGAATCAGCCCGGTGGAAATGGGCAGGGCAGCGGCAGGGGAGGCGGTGCCGGAAGCGGCACGGATATGGGAAATGAGAATCAGGCCCCCATACCTCCTGCAGGCTCAGGAATCAGCAAAAAGAACGATTCAGTGAAAAAGGACGGAGAGTATGAGAAGATATTTACCCCTCAGACACTGGGGGGAGATGGAGAAACCTCAAACCTCAGTGGAAATAAAGGCACAGGGGGTAATGTTGAGCAGGTTATAACAGACAAGAGCCGGACAGTTCGGGGAACCTCGGTGCCATACAACCAGGTTGTCGGACAGTATAAGAGCAGGGCAATGGAGAGCCTTAACACGTCAGACATACCTCCCGGAATGAAGGATATGGTAAGGGAATACTTCACTTCACTGGAAGAATGATGCAAGGAGATAAGAATATGGAGATTAATGAAAAACAAATAAGAGATATGATTGATATTATCAAGAATGTCGAAGCTGAAATTGGAAAAGCAATAATCGGACAGAAGGATATAGTCAGGCAGGTTCTTATTTCGGTTCTTGCAGGCGGAAATGTACTGCTTGAGGGTGTTCCGGGGCTTGGAAAAACCCAACTGGTTAAGACCCTGGCAAAGGTAATGGACCTGTCCTTTTCAAGAATACAATTTACGCCGGACTTAATGCCTGCTGACGTTATGGGAACCAACATAATAGTAAAGGATGACAGCGGAAACAGCCGCTTTGAATTCCAGAAGGGACCGGTTTTTGCCAACCTTGTACTGGCTGATGAAATAAACAGAGCTACTCCCAAAACCCAGTCGGCACTTCTGGAAGCCATGCAGGAGCAGACTGTGACAGTAGGAAAGGTAACCTACAGACTTCCTCAGCCCTTTCTGGTGCTGGCAACACAGAATCCCATAGAGATGGAAGGCACATATCCCCTGCCCGAAGCACAGATGGACAGGTTCCTTTTTAAGCTGAGCGTCTTGTTCCCCAGCTTCGATGAGCTGAAGGATATCATGGATATTACAACTACCAACAGGGAAGTAGAGCTTAATAAGATTATGGATGGGGAGTCAATACTTAAGATGCGTAAGATTATAAGAGAAGTACCGATAGCAAAGCCCGTGCAGGAATATGCTCTCAGAGTTGTCCTGGGCACACATCCCGAAATAGAAGGGGCACCGGAAGGCACAAAGAAGTATATAAGATTTGGGGCAAGTCCGAGAGCCGCCCAGGCAATAATAACCGCATCCAGGGCAAGGGCTGTCATGGAAGGCAGATACAATGTTTCCTTTGAAGATATTAAATATGTGGCGTATCCTTCTCTGCGGCACAGGTTCTTCCTGAACTTCGACGCCGTGGCTGACGGCGTTACCACCGACGCATTGATTGGCCAGCTTTTGGAAGAAGTTAGTGTTTATTAACAGTTAGTAATGCATATCAGAGGATGGTTGGTGTTTAACTTGGGTGAACAGATTTTTGATGCGGAATTCCTTAAAAAACTTGATACAATAGTCATAAACGTAAGAATGATGATGAATGCCGGTTCGGGAGGCAACAGGAAATCCAGGAGCAAGGGCAGCTCTGTGGAGTTTTCCGATTTCAGGGAGTACTCCCTGGGGGATGACTTCAGGCGTATAGACTGGAACGCCTACGGCAGGTTTGACAGGCTTTTTGTTAAGCTTTTCATGGAGGAACGGGAGGCAACGGTCAATATTTTTGTTGACAGCAGCCGGTCCATGTATTTCGGTGAGCCTAAAAAATCCCTGTCAGCCTTGAAGCTTTCAGGAGTTATGGCTTATCTGGCATTGAACAATCTGGACAGGGTGTGCCTGAACAGTCTGAACGGAACGCTGATTAAGCATACTCCCGCTTTGAACGGCAGGGGGATGTTCCGGAGATGCGTGGATTTTCTGGAGAATATGCAGTTTGACGGTATCACCGATCTGAATACCTGTATTAAGAAGAAGGAATTCAAGGGAAGCGGAGTCTCCGTTGTCCTTTCTGATTTTTTCACCCCCGGAGGAATTGAGGATGCGGTAAAATATCTTTTGTACAAAAAGCAGGATGTAATTCTGGTTCATGTACTGGCACCTGAAGAACTGAACCCGGAAATAGAAGGACAAATAAGGCTGCTGGACAGTGAAACCGGTGAAGCCAAGGATATATCAGTTACTCCGGCATTGCTCAAGCAATATGATAAAGAGCTGAATTTATTTATAAATAAAATCAGGGAATTTTGCAGCAGGGTAGGAGCGACCTATGTACAGGTTTCTTCGGAAGAACCCATAGAAAAGATAGTTTTTGATGAATTTGCCAAGGCAGGTATTATTGGGAAGTGATTTTATGACGCTGTATTCACCTTGGGCATTATGGTTCTTATCATTCATGCCCCTTGTGGTGCTCATGTACATATTAAAACAAAAATTCGAAGATAAGCAGGTTTCGAGTATTTATCTTTGGCAGCAGGCGCTGAAGGATATCGAAGTTAACACCCCATGGCAGAAGCTTAAGAAAAATCTGCTCCTCTTTTTGCAGCTTCTATCAATCCTTTTTTTGGTTTTTGCACTTTCGGATCCCTATCTGTATACCGCAGGAGGAATGCATTCCAACCTGGTAATTGTCATAGACAATACCGGAAGCATGAATGCAAGGTACGAGGGCGATACAAGGCTTAACAGGGCAAAGGGACTGGCAGAGGAAATGATAGAGCGTTCGGGAACAAGGACCAATATAACTCTTTTAACGGTGGGAAGGAGCCCAAAAGTTGAAATTGGAAAGACGACCGATAAAGGAGAAGCAATAAGAAAGCTGACAGATATAAAGCCCGGCAATTCTTCAGGAAACATAAATGACAGTGTGAGCCTCGTAAGGGCAATAATTAAACAGTACGAGGGCAATAACAGCTATAAGGCTGTATTCTATACCGACAGCCCGGTGGACACTGAGGGCCTGAATGCTGAGGTGGTATCACTGGCATCAGATCTTCTAAATGCAAGTCTGGATTATATTTCATATTCCGATGATAATGGAAAGCTGACGGTTCTGGTGCGTGCAGCCAACAGGTCAAATACCCTCCTTAAGAGGGAAATATCCCTTTATGGAAATGATAAGGTGCTTGATATAAAGGATGTTGAAATACCTGCAGGGGAGACAATTACGGTTTATTTTGAGGAAATATACACCGATGCCCCTTATATATGGGCGGAGCTTACTGAGAAGGATGATCTGGTGCAAGACAATCAGGTATACGGTGTTTTGGAGCATACAAAACCAAGAAAAGTCTTACTGGTATCAGAGGGGAATGTTTTTTTGGAAAAGGCCTTGTCCAATATAGAAGGGCTGGAGCTTTACAAGACAAACCCAGATGAGGATTTATACGAAGGCTATGACCTTTATATTTTTGATTCGGCGGCATCCTCTCAGCTGCCGGAATCAGGAAACATACTGCTGATAAATCCTTCTCCGGGCAATGGAATAATTGAAGCAGGGGCGGAGCTTGAAGGTGGAATTGCTGATATTGCAGCTCATTCCATTACAAAATATGTGGAAAATGCAAGCTTCACGGTTTCAAAGCTTAAGAAGCTGGAAGTACCTTTCTGGGCTGATGTGCTGATAAATGTCGGGTCAAATGCGGCTGCCGTTTCGGGAGAGTACCGGGGCAGAAAAACGGCTGTTATTGGCTTTGACCTGCACAACAGCGACTTTCCTCTGACTACGGAGTATCCCATTTTTTTATATAACCTGGTTTCATACCTTGTAGGTATTGATACAGGGGGAAGAACCTCATATGTATGCGGTGATGCAATAGATTTAAATCCGAATCCGGAGGTTTCGGAAGCTTTTGTGATAGCCCCTGATGGTATGGAATATAAGCTGGAATTGGCATATCCCATGCTGCCCTTCGACAAGACCGGACAATTTGGTGTATATGAACTGATACAAAGGATAGATGAAACTGAAATAATCTCACGCTTTGCAGTCAACTTTCCGGCAGAAAGCGAGTCAATGAACAGCAAGCCTAATGCAGCAGCTGCTGAGGTACCTTCGGAAGCCGGTAATTCACCGGGAGGCACAAGGCTCCGGGAATGGCTGTTGGGCTTGGTGCTTTTGGCAGCAGCCATAGAATGGGTGGTGTATATACGTGGTTATTGATTTTGAAAGGCCTATGCTGCTTTTTCTAATTCCGTTGGGGATATTTTTTGTACTTTACACTGCCCGCAAGCTGGGCAAGATGTATAAACTCAGAAGAAGGCTGATACTATTCCTTAGAAACAGTGTGTTTATACTCTTGATACTTGCCTTGACGGGAGTGAATATCAAGTGGATTGTGGATACGACTACTACAATATTCGTAATAGATGCCTCGGACAGCATGAAGGGATACAAGGCAATCGCAGAGGAGTTTGTAAGGAAAGCCCTGGATTTAAAAGGCTCAAAGGACCAGTCCGGGGTTGTGGCATTTGGGGATAACTCTCTTATTGATAGCTTTGTATCCAAGGAGCGTGTTTTTAACAGAATTGAAACTGAGCCAAGAGGGATTTATACGAATATAGAAAAGGCTCTGACTACATCAGTATCACTGCTGCCCCAGGACAGCAAAAAAAGAATAGTGCTCATAACAGACGGGGAGGAGAATGAGGGGGATAGTTCAAAGCTGGCTTCCAGTCTGATAGGGCAGAATATTGATTTCAAGGTATTCAGAATAGACCGTGAAATCGGCAGTGAGGCTGCAGTAGAGAGTGTTGCTGTCCCCAAAAGCCTGAGAGTGGGAGAGGAATTCAACATCGTAGTAACTGTGGAAAGCACTATTCAGACAGGGGCAAAGCTTACACTAATAAGCGGAAAGGATAAAGCGGCTGAAGAGAGAGTACTGCTGCAGAAGGGAAGCAACAGGTTTGTATTTCGGGATACGGCAGAAGCAGGAGGCTTCAAGAGCTACAAGGTGCTTTTGGAGCCGGATACCGATACTGAAAGCAGAAATAATGAAGCTTCAACCTTTACAAATGTTCTTGACAAGCCCAGAATACTGGTTATTGAGGACACGGCCGGAGAGGCGGATGAGGTGGTCAAAATGCTTGAAGCTACCGGCATGAGCTATGTCAGGGTTAATGCTGCCAGTGCACCCGGGACCCTGGAGAGCTTGTCCGCTTACAAATCAATAATTACCTGCAACGTATCGGCAGAAAACCTAAGCGACAGCTTTTTGAATTCCCTGGATTTCTATGTCAAGGATATGGGGGGCGGTTTTATTGCAACCGGGGGTGAGAATTCCTTTGCCTTGGGAGGCTACTACAAGACCCCCCTGGAAAAGGTACTTCCGGTGCAGATGGAGCTTAAGGGTAAAAAGAAAATACCGGATATGTCCATCGTTCTTGTAATAGACAAATCAGGGAGCATGACAGAAGGCAAAGGCGGCATAATGAAGTTGGACCTTGCCAAGGAAGCTGCGGCAAGGACTTTGGAGTCTTTAAGGCCTAAGGATCAGATAGGTGTACTAGCCTTTGACGATACCAACTATTGGGTGGTGCCGACCCGAAGAGCTGATGATGCGGAAAAAATAAGAGATGACATAGGTACCATCAGGCCTGGAGGAGGAACAAGCATAATTCCGGCCTTACAGGAAGGCTATGATTCAATAAAGAAAACCGATACAAAGATAAAACATATAATTCTTCTTACGGATGGACAGGCTGAGAGAACAGGATATGTGGAACTGGTGGAAAAATTGAAAAACGACAACATTACGGTATCCACAGTAGCTGTAGGACAGGGATCCGATGTTCAGCTCCTTCAGGATATTGCAGAAGGAGCCAACGGACGCTTCTATTATACTGATGAGTTTTCAAATATTCCCAGGATATTTGCCAAGGAGACCTTTATGGCGGCAAGGGAATATCTTAACAACAGGGAATTTGTGCCCGCCGTTATCAATGCCCATCCTGTGCTGGCAGGAGCGGCGGAGGAAGGACTGCCGACTCTTTTAGGATATGTTGCATCAAGCCCTAAGAGTACTTCCCGTGTAGTACTGGCAAGTGACCAGGAGGATCCGATACTTACAGTTTGGCAGTATGGTCTGGGTAAGACTGCCGCATGGAATTCCGACATAAACGGCAAATGGAGCAGGAATTATGTGGACTGGGAAAATAACATAAAGCTGTGGCAGAACCTTATTAACTGGACTATCGAAAAATACCTGGAGGACGATATAACAGTAGAGACTGAAGTGCAGGGCGGAAAGGGAATAATAACTCTTAACAACAAGGCGGATAAAGGTGAGTTTGAGACTAAAGCCGCAATAGTTACTCCTTCTATGGGGAGCAGTGAGATCACTCTTTATCCCGTTGCACCGGGACGGTACAGGGGAGACTTTGAAATAACCGAGACAGGAGCGTATATTATAAAGGTGCTTCAGCAGAAGGACGGGGAGACGGTAAATGCTGCCAGCACCGGAATATCGGTGCAATATTCCCCGGAGTACAGGATACAGCCGGAGAGGAGCTATTTGGACAGGTTAATAAAAGAAACCGGAGGAGCAGTTATAAGATCGCCTGAGGATGTTTACAAAGGAGAAATAAAGGATATATTCGGGACGGTTGATTTAACCCCCACGCTTCTTATACTTGCGCTTATATTATATATGCTTGACATAGCCTTAAGAAGGCTTAACCTGCCCTTGGCAGCGGTGGAGGAAAAGCTTTCAGCCGCAAGGGCAAGGCTGGTGCCTCAGGTTAAGAAGCCGTCAAAGATCAAAAGACCGCTTAATACTGTGGGTGAAGTACCCAAGGCAACGCGAAACAACGTACTGACGCAGCCTGAGTCTGAGGATAAGCCGGAGAAAAAGGCAAAAGAATCTAAAACGGAAAAACTTAAGTCCGAAAGCCTGGACACTTCGTTACTGCTTAAAAAGAAAAAAAACAGAGAATGATGCGCACTAACATGCGCAGACACGAGTCGCGAGACACGAGACACGAGATTTTGGGTAGGGCTTCGAAGTCAAGGTAATACTGAAAATACTAAAACTCACTAAATGCAAGGATGTGTAAAATATGGCAGAGTTTAATACAAAACTAATTATCTGTGGAATGGCATTACTCCTTTTTGGGATAATAATGGCTATTACTAGTAAACCCCCAATGGCCTATATTATTGGTGGCTTAGGCTTATTTTTTGTGGTTGTAGGTTGCTTTGTAGAAGACGATTCCGGCAGTAGAACTGAGTGAAGGATCCTTGATCAGAACCTTTGCTCCGGAAAACGCACAAGTCTATTGCAGTTGCACAATTGTAAAATTAAGCGAAGTAAAATTATTTAAGAAACATGCAGGTCAATAAATCAGAATTTGGAAGGAGAAGATTGAAGGTGAATAAACGTCATCTCGTAGGTATTTATATTTTATTGGTTATCATTGTTGGTATGCAGTTCTTATAATCAATAAAAC
>JAAYQK010000148.1 GCA_012519325.1 Gracilibacteraceae bacterium
CAGAGAGATTATCTGTACAATCTGTTTAATACAATGAGACTACCTATAATATCCTTTTCATTTCCCGAATATTATATTAAGGAATTTAACAAGAAAGCATTGTCCGAAATAAGGGAGTTCACCGGCATTGACAATCTGATTATTAAGAGTGATACCATTGGCAAGAGACTGGCCGAATTAATTCCATCAATTAATTTACGTAACGAAGAGATATATATCGAACAAATGAATAAAACAAAATCTTCCGTATGTCATAAGAGAATAGGAATGGAAAAAAAAGGACGGAAGGTGTATTACGATATTATTTACCATCCATTTATAGGCATTAATGAAGAAATAACTGAGGTTTTGATAGTTGGAGTAGATGTTACAGACGAAGTGGAAAAAGAGAAGCAGATGGAGAATATATTAAAGCTTAAAGATGACTTCTTGTATTTTATTACTCATGAGTTCAAGACTCCGTTAACAGTCATAAATGCAGCCGTACAGACTCTGGAACATATTTATTCAAAGGAGATTCCCGACAAGGCCAGGGTATTAATCGGAAAGATTAAACAAAATTCATTCAGGCAGCTTAGACTTGTAAACAACCTGCTTGAAATCGCACGTATAAACTCCGGCTTTATCAAACTCAAACAAAGGAATGTAGATATAGTTTTTTTGACAAAGTCCATTACTGAGTCTGTCGCAATTTACGCTCAGCAGAAAGGTGTCGGGATAGTTTTTGTTTCAAAGTTCCCTGAAAGGATAATAGGTTTGGATGATGAAAAATTTGAACGTATACTTCTTAACCTTCTTTCTAATGCAATCAAGTTTACACCGGCAGGCAGAAAGGTTTCAGTCGAGGTATTCTCCAAATTGCATAATAACAAGAGAATGGTCTGCATTAAGGTAAAGGATCAGGGCATCGGGATTCCAAAGGTGAAGCAAAGTTTGATATTTGATCAGTTCGGTCAAGTAGACAGTATGCTTACAAACCAGGCTGAGGGCAGCGGTATAGGACTGTATCTGGTTAAGCTTCTGGTAAACTCTATCGGAGGAGATATTACTCTGGATAGTGAATTGGGGAAGGGAAGCGTATTTACTTTAATGATACCCGCAAGAAAAGTGAAGGAGGATACGAAAGAACCGGAATACAAGCACATTTCTGACAGCCGGCTTGTACAATCTTTAGCGATTGAGTTTTCAGATATATACATATAAAAAAATTGACATAGTCACATTGTTATTCCAGCAAAACATCAGGAGGCAGTTTTATGTCTTCAACAACATATTGAAATATACCCATGGGAGTTTCTACTTTAACGTCGTCTTTTATTTTTTTCAAAAGAAATGCCCTGCCCATTGGTGATAAATATGATGCGCTATTTACATTAAGGTCAATTTCGCCCATAAAAGGTGATACAATTTGCATTTCTTCAGTTTTGTTCGTGTAGCAATCCCTAAGAATAATCTGACTTCCGATAATTACAAAAGGACATTCATCGGATGCATTATCATCCACATGAACTTCATTATATATAATGTTTTCAACATTTTTGATATAGGAATCCAGGAGCTCCTGAAAGTCACTACGTTCATTAGTCCAAACAGGGTAGTATTTATCAATAACACAGAGCTTTTCATCTTCAATTTTAATCAGGTGTTTTACAAGCATTTCATATATTTTTCTCGAGATAATAGTCTTTGACACCATTAATACCTCCCAAAAATTACATTAAATGGTAAATCTTATAACAATACAACAAGGCACCTTGCAGAAATGCTGCAAAATGCCCGTATATACAGTTTAACATAAATGTAAATGGATGTAAATAGTGGAGCGCATTTACATTTAATTGAAATGTTGGATTTTTCGAACAAATGCTATAAAAAGCATATTGACAATTATATAGATTTATTATATTATTATATCATAGTAAAATAGTAGGAATTAAGACAAAGGCTTTGAATGGAAAGGGTAGGCACACAAGTATTTCTTCAGAGAAGGGCTGCATAGGGTTCCCCCGATAGCTGTGAGCAGCCTCAGAAATCGGTGCTGAAAGTGCGTCCGGGAGCTTTAGACTGAACAAACCGAAGCAATGGTTTAAGTAGGATATGACGGGAGCACCCGTTACAGTACAGGGATATGTTAGTATCCTTATTGAGTACTGAAAGAGTGGAACCGCATTATATGCCTCTTTATGCATATGAAAATATGTATAAAGAGGCTTTTATTTATAATGGGGGACGCAAGGGAGTATGTAAAATTAAAGTCCGGAAGGATAACAAGAAAATCTATTGTAAAGGGTGGTAATTATGTTAAGACAACTGAAGGAAGAAATTAATACAATATTTGAAAGAGATCCGACTGCAAGAAGCTATTTGGAAGTACTTTTATGCTACCCCGGTCTGCATGCTGTTTTTTGTCACAGAATTGCTCATAGACTTTACCGCAGGAAGCTGTTCTTCCTTGCAAGATTAATTTCTCAGGTGAGCAGGTTTTTTACGGGTATAGAAATACATCCAGGTGCTGTCATTGGGAAAAGGTTTTTTATTGACCACGGATCGGGTATAGTTATCGGTGAAACAACCGAAATAGGTGACGATGTCACCCTGTATCAGGGAGCTACTTTGGGTGGGACAGGAAAGGATAAAGGCAAAAGGCATCCGACTATAGGGAATAATGTAACAATTGGCTCAGGGGCTAAAATCCTTGGACCTATAACAATAGGGCACAATGCAAAAATAGGAGCCGGTGCGGTGGTAGTGAGATGTATACCTCCGAACAGCACAGCTGTGGGAGTTCCGGCCCATGTAGTCAAAAAGGAAGGAAAAGATGTGAACTATGTTGACTTAAATCACACGGATATTCCGGATCCCTTTGAAGATGAAATCAGAGCACTGGAAAAGAGAGTTAGGGAATTAGAGCAAAGAGTGGGATAGGTGGAAGCATACTGGGATTTTCCTATTGATAAAAGCTGGTGATAATATTAACATAAGTATTAATATGTAATAATGTGCATAAGAGGTGGTTAAGATAAAAAGGGGATTTGAGATAATAAAGAAAAACGGTTTGGCTTACCTTGCCATACCTGCCTTTGAAGATACCGGTATGGTGAAGCACTGCTTCACTTCAAGAATCGGAGGTGTAAGTCAGGGTATTTACAATTCGCTTAACACCTCCGATGACAAAGAGGATCCTATAGAAAATGTCCATAGGAATCTTGAACTGGTGTGCGAAGCTATAGGGGTTAATTACAGAAATCTGGTATTTTCCGATCAGACTCACGAGGATAACATCAGGGCAGTAACAAAAGCAGATTTGGGAAAAGGCATAACCATACCGAATGATATAACTCACACAGACGGATTAATGACAAATATTCCGGGTATACCGTTAATTACCTTTTATGCCGACTGCGTCCCGCTTTTCTTTCTCGATAAAGAGAATAGGGCAATTGCGGTTGTTCATTCGGGCTGGAAGGGCACAGTGCTGAAAATAGGAGCCAAGACGATAAGAAAAATGATGAAGGTATACGGTACTAATCCTGAAAATTGCCTTATAG
Source organism: Gracilibacteraceae bacterium (assembly GCA_012519325.1). Classification (GTDB taxonomy): domain Bacteria; phylum Bacillota; class Clostridia; order Lutisporales; family Lutisporaceae; genus BRH-c25. The sequence continues at coordinate 3,549 of JAAYQK010000148.1, forward strand.
GGATAGGACCTTCCATAGAGATGGATTGTTTTGAGGTTGGGCCTGAGGTTGCAGAGCAATTTATTGAAAGCTTTGGCAACCGGCCCCAAATTATTAAGCCGTTAGAGAACGGGAAGTACGTAGTTGACTTATGGGCAGCTAATAAACTTATGCTGATGGAATTGGGAGTGCCTGAGGATAACATAACAATAAGCGGGTTCTGTACAAAATGCAGTGAAGAATATTTTTTTTCATATAGGAGGGATAAGGGCAGAACCGGATCAATGTCAGCAATAATGGAACTGAAATAGAACAATGCGACATAACTGAGGACACGGGTGAGGACACGGGGACGTTTCTCGAGGACACGGGGACGTTTCTCCTGTCCGCTAAAAGCGGACAGGAGAAACGTCCCCGTGTCCTCCCCCGTGTCCTCCCCCGTGTCCTCCCCGTGTCCTCACCCGTGTCCTCTCACAAACACTATAGTATATTATTAAGCTGATATGATATAATACAATGTATAATAATTGGCGAATCATGGTTTTGCATGTAAGGGAGGAAAAAATTTTGGCGAATTCGGGCGTAGAAATTATTGAAGTACGTCCTTTAAGCATAGCAGAGGAATTGGGCATTAAAAAAGGAGACAGACTAATTAGTATAAACGGTGCAAAAATCAGGGATATACTTGAATATAAATATCTTACCACCGATGAATTCCTTGAGGTGGAAGTAGAGCACACAAACGGTGAGATATGGATTTATGAAGTTGAAAAAGAGTATGATGAGGATATTGGAGTAGTTTTTGAGGGAATTATTGACAAACCGAAATCCTGTCATAATAAATGTATTTTTTGTTTTATTGACCAATTGCCCTCCGGAATGAGAGAAACCTTATATTTCAAGGATGATGACACAAGGCTGTCTTTTCTGCAGGGTAATTTTGTAACACTTACCAACCTCAGTGAAAGGGAGATAGACAGAATAATAAAATATCGCATCAGTCCTATAAATGTATCGGTGCACACAACAGACCCGGAACTCAGGAAAAAGATGCTGAATAATAAAAATGCCGGAAGACTGATGGATTGTCTGGAAAGGCTTAGAGAAGGCGAAATAGAGGTTAAAGCACAAATAGTACTCTGTCCCGGATTGAATGACGGAGAGCATCTGGTTGCGACACTCAGGGATCTTGCCGGATTGTACCCCCAAACAAGCTGCACTGCAGTTGTTCCTGTAGGTATAACAAAATACAGACAAGGTCTGTATGAACTTACGGAGTATGACGCTGCATCAGCTGCTTCGGTAATAAATCTGGTTAAAAAGCATCAGGATAAGTTCCTGTCTGAATTGAATACGAGATTTGTATTCTTGTCTGATGAATTCTATCTTATATCAGGTAAAGACCTGCCGATGTATGAGGAATATGAGGAATTTATGCAGCTCGAAAATGGAGTTGGCCTAATTGCGCTTTTCAACAGGGAGGTTGAAGAGTCATTGAAAAGACTTGGGGGTTATTGCAAAAAGCCGAGATTAATTTCTATGATAACAGGAGTTTATGCAGCTCCAATTTTGAAAAAAGCGGTATCTAAAATAGAAAGCAGAATTGAAAAACTCAAAATAAACGTTTTTTCTATAGTCAACGACTTTTTTGGGGAGGGTGTGAAGGTATCAGGCCTTCTCACAGGTAAGGATATAATTGAACAACTTAAGGGCAGGGATGTTGGAAGCAATGTATTCATACCTGACTGCATGCTTAAAAAGGACGAAAAAATATTTCTTGATGATATTACTGTTGAAGAACTGGAAAAGGAGCTTGGTGCAAATATTACAATATGCAGGGAAGACGGCAGTGATCTTGTTAAGAATATATTATCCCTTTAATGGATTAATGTCAGGAGGTGGGGTATATTGGCAAAATCAATTGTTGCAATAATAGGACGTCCCAATGTTGGAAAGTCAACACTTTTCAACAAATTGGCAGGGAAGAGGATTTCTATTGTAGAGGATCATCCCGGAGTGACCAGGGATAGGATTTATACAGAGGTACAGTGGCAGGACAGGACATTTACTTTAATTGATACAGGAGGGATTGAACCGTACAGTGAGGATTTGATGCTGAAGCAGATGAAGCAGCAGGCTGAGATTGCCATAGAAACAGCTGAGGTTATTGTATTTCTTGTAGACGGGCAGGAGGGAATAACCCCTTCCGATCAGGAGGTAGCAAATTTACTTCGAAGGACTCGTAAAAAAATAATACTGGCAGTCAATAAGATTGATGCTCCAAAGTATAGGGATAACATATATGAATTCTATAATCTCGGATTGGGGGAACCAATAGGGATTTCTTCAGGTCAGGCATTGGGATTGGGAGACCTGCTTGACTTAATAATCAAGAACCTTTCTCCTGAAAAAGAAGAGATATATGATGAATATACAATAAAGGTTGCTGTAGTAGGTAAGCCCAATGTCGGAAAGTCTTCCCTGATAAACAGGATATTGGGTGAGCAAAGGGTTATAGTAACTGATGTTCCCGGTACCACAAGAGATGCTATTGACACACCTTTTACAATAGGAGAAAACAAATATGTATTTATTGATACGGCGGGTATGAGAAAAAGAGGCAAGGTTTTTGAATCTATAGAAAGATACAGTGTTATCAGGTCCCTCACTGCCATTGAAAGGGCAGATGTATGCCTTATGCTGATAGACGGAAAGGAAGGGGTAAGTGAGCAGGACAGTAAGATTGCAGGCTATATCCATGATCAGGGCAAGGCTGCTGTTATAATTGTAAACAAGTGGGACATAGTAGAAAAGGATGACAAGACCATAGACAGATATAAATCGGAAATAAGGAATAAGCTTTCCTTTATGGATTATTCTCCCATACTTTTTATCTCTGCTTTAACGGGTCAAAGGGTGAATAAGGTGCTGGAACTAGTAAATTATGTATCTAACAACTATGCTATGAGAATTTCCACAGGTATGCTGAATGATGTCATAAATGAGGCAGTGCTTATGAATCAGCCGGCTCTTTCCGGCGGGAGAAGGTTCAAAATATACTATGCCACACAGGTTTCAATAAAACCACCAACCTTTGCGCTATTTGTAAATGAGCCTTCTTTGATGCATTTTTCGTATCAAAGGTATCTGGAGAATCAAATAAGAAAGGCTTTTAGCTTTGAAGGGACACCTTTAAGGTTTGTGCTGAGAAAGAGAGAGTAAAAGTAGGGGGGCTTGTTTATATGAAATATGTATTAGTGAGTATAATAGCGTATCTCTTGGGTAATGTTGCGACATCATACATAGTATCCAAGGTTTTCGGAAAGATAGATATCAGAGAGTACGGCAGCGGTAATGCAGGATCTACAAATGTCTTGAGGGTGCTGGGTGCAAAGGCGGCTGTTATTGCTTTTTCGGGAGATGTACTTAAAGGTACTGCAGCTGTGCTTATCGGAAGATACATCGGCGGGAGCTATGGAGAGATACTTGCGGGTATTTTCGTGATTGCCGGTCACAATTGGCCTGTCTTTTTGGGTGGAAAGGGAGGAAAAGGCATTGCAACAACAATTGGACTGATGCTGCCCATTGATCCTTTGATGGTAGTTCTTATTTTAATCGTAGGAATTATTGTCATAATAACCACAAGATACGTTTCTTTAGCATCGATAACAGGAGTGACTATATATCCCATAGCAATGATTGTTACGAAGAAACCAGCGGAATACATAGCTTTCAGTCTGATCTTGTCAGCAATAGCAATATACAGGCACAGAGCAAACATAGAGAGGCTGCTGAAAGGTACGGAATCAAAATTTGGACAAAAAAAGATAACCGGTTAGGAGGTCAAAAGATGGAGAATAATATTTCGATTTTTGGTGCCGGCAGCTGGGGGACGGCCGTGGCAGTGCTGCTTTCGGGAAAGGGTATGAATGTCAAGCTTTGGGCAAGAGACAATGAACTGATTAATAGCATCAGGAGTACAAGGGAAAACTCTGCTTATTTACCGGGAGTGGTGCTGAATAAAAACATTCTGGTATCATCTGATATTGAATATTGCTGCAGCGGAAGCGAAATAATCATTATTGCTGCTCCTTCCCATGCAATGAGGGATATGTGCAATAGAATAAAGGAATATTTATCAAGGAAGCAGATTATTGTAAGCCTGGCAAAGGGGATTGAAAATCTTACACTGCTCAGGATGTCTGAAATTATAAATGAAATTTTGCCTGAAAATGAAGTGGCTGTGGTTTCAGGTCCCAGTCATGCGGAAGAAGTGGCCAGAGGTATTCCTACCGCAGTAGTTGCATCATCCATAAAAAGAGCAGTAGCTGAGTACATACAGGACATATTTATGAGTCCGTTATTTAGAGTATATACAAATCCAGACATTATTGGGGTTGAGCTTGGTGGTGCATTAAAGAATATTATTGCCCTGGGGGCGGGAATAATAGAGGGACTTGAATTGGGTGATAATACAAAGGCAGCAGTTATGACCAGGGGCATAGTTGAAATGGCAAGACTTGGAGAGTCCTTGGGAGCAAGCAGGGAAACCTTCAACGGCTTATCGGGTATCGGCGATCTGATAGTTACTTGTACAAGCATGCACAGTAGGAACAGGAGAGCAGGAATTGCCATCGGAAAGGGCAAATCTTTAGAAGAGGTGCTTGGTGGCACAAGGATGGTGGTGGAAGGTATCAGAAATACTAAATCCGCATATCAGCTGGCAAAGAGACAGAATGTAGAGATGCCGATTACCCAGGAAATATATAAGCTGCTTTTTGATAAGGCTGATATAAGGAATTCAGTAATGAATTTGACCATGAGATCAAAAACCCATGAAATTGAAGAGGTGGCTGAACGCAGAGTATTCACATGGTAAGAGTGCTTCTGCCGAAACCTTCTCCTTATCATGAGTAATGCTTTTCCCAGTGAAAAAAGTGCGGCGTGAGACGCACTTTTTATTGTAATAATAATTGCACATGCACATATATATTTAAAGAAGGACTATGCAATTATTTGAACACTATTAAGGAGGGAAGAGCGTGGAAGGATACAATGTTTATCAAGATATATCAGAAAGAACGGAAGGCTGTATTTACATAGGAGTTGTGGGACCGGTCAGGACGGGCAAGTCCACCTTTATTAAAAGATTTATGGATTTGCTTGTACTTCCTAATATGGACAATGAGTTTAAAAAAGAAAGAACCAGGGATGAACTTCCTCAGAGTGCTAACGGAAAGACAATTATGACAACGGAACCTAAATTTGTGCCAAATGAGCCCATTGAGCTGACGTTAAGAGAGAATGCCAAATTCAAAGTAAGACTTGTAGATTGTGTCGGATATCTTGTAGAAGGTGCAATAGGACACATGGAGGATGACAGTCCAAGAATGGTTAATACTCCATGGTTTGAAGACCGAATACCCTTTGAAGAGGCAGCAGAAATCGGAACAAGAAAGGTAATTGCGGATCACTCCACAATAGGTCTTGTTGTAACAACTGACGGATCCATAACGGATCTTCCAAGGAGAAGCTATATAGAAGCGGAGGAAAGGGTTATAAAAGAGCTTAAAGAACTTGAAAAACCATTTATAATAGCGCTAAATTCAGCAAAACCCAAGGCACAGGAGACAATTGAACTAAGAGAAGCTCTTGAGACTAAATACAGCACTACAGTTGTAACAGTAGATGCTTTGAATATGGAAATGGACGATTTGGAAGAAATTCTCGAGAAAATACTCTTTGAATTCCCGGCAAGAGAGATAAACTTTCATATGCCTCGCTGGATGGATTCATTGGAGCTGGATCACTGGCTTAAGAGAGGTATTGTTGACGGCATCAGAACTAATCTTAGTGAGGTAAACAGAATGAGGGATATTGACGATGCCGTAAGGAAGTTTGATGGTGAAGAAAACCTTCAGTCTGTGGAAATATCGGATATGCGGCTGGGAGAAGGGGTTGCAAATATAACCATAAGCATGAATGAAGGGCTTTTTTACAGAGTATTGGGAGAAGTCTCCGGCTACAGTTTAGAAGGTGATTATCAGCTTATTTCGCTAGTAAGGGAACTGGCCCAGTCAAAACGTGAGTATGATAAAGTCAAGTCAGCCCTAGGGGATGTCAAAGAATTCGGCTATGGCATGGTAGCTCCTTCTGTGGAAGAAATAAAGCTTGAGGAGCCTGTTATTGTTAAGCAAGGCAGCAAGTTCGGTGTCCGGCTGAGGGCTAGTGCTCCGTCACTGCATATAATAAAAACTGATATTGAGACGGAAATTGCTCCTATAGTGGGAACGGAAAAACAAAGTGAAGAATTTATCAAGTACTTTATGGAGGAGTTTGAGAACAATCCGCAAAAAATATGGGAATCCAATATGTTCGGAAAATCCTTGTACGATATGGTTAAAGAAGAACTGCAGGGCAAGCTGTACAAGATGCCGGAGGATATCCAGAACAAACTGCAGCTTACACTGCAGAAGGTTGTTAACGACACCAGGGGCAGCCTGATATGTATAATAATTTAGAGAAGTAAAGCAATGTAGAAATTCAGAGGCGTTCTGATAGAATATATAACAGAACGCCATATTTTTTAAGAATTAATGAAACTTTTTAGTGCATTTTGCAGTAATTATATATAGTTAGTACAGTAGAACATTTATTAATGATATTTTTAAAAGGGGGTTATACTGTGATTGAAAGCGTAAAAAGATTCAGAACACCCGGGGAACTTAAAATTGCTGCCAAGGAAAATCTTGACGGAAAATGGTTAACAGCTATTGCCGTATCTATAGTTGCCTGGCTGTTAGTAGAGGCTTTCACATCAAGCAATGGAGGGAATGCTGCTATTAAGTATGTAATGGAGAACGGGAAATTTATAAGAGTCGATACTGATGGTAGTGCATTTAAAAATATGATGTCAATTGTAAGCCTGATAATCGGAGGGCCGATTTATTTTGGAATAGCATATTATTTTCTAAAGCTTGCAAGATATGAAACAGCAGAGTTTAATGACTTGTTTTCAGGCTTTAGTTTGTTCAAGACTAATTTTATTCTGCATTTGTTGATAACAATATTTACGATACTGTGGACACTGCTTCTCATCGTACCAGGCATAATAGCCGCAATAAAATACTCAATGGCCTATAATATACTTATCGACAATCCGGAAATAGGAGGCCTGGAAGCTATAAGAAGGAGCACGGAGATGATGGATGGGCATAAGATGAGATTTGCAGAGATGTGGTTCAGCTTTCTTGGATGGTTTTTGTTGAGTATTGTAACCTTTGGTTTAGGCATGATATACGCTGCTCCTTACTATAGGGCAGCGAAAGCCAATTTTTATCTGGATTTAAAAGAAAGCTGCAGTGTATAAAAAAGTGAAAGGTGACAGGTGAGAGCCTGTCACTTTTTTCTGTTCTTCTTGCGCTTCTTCAGGTTTTTATCTGAGGCAGGTGCGGATATTGAATCGGTGTATGAAATCCTTGTTGCCTCATTTCTTCCATCGTCGACAGCCCCTGTACTGCTGGCGGCATCCATCCCTTTTGAACGTTTCAAATCATCAACTCCTTTCATAAGCATTCAACTTTTTAACAAGGTGTAAATATATCCCACTATGTAGCCTGTTCCAATTCACAAAGTAGGAGGTGTGCATGTATCCTCCGCCTAATTGAAACTTATTATTATTTTGCAGCTAATTATGAGTTTTATGCAAATGCAATATTTTTGTATTTTTGAAACAAATTGAGGACAATCGAAGTATATATAATAAGAAGTAATATTCAGATGGGAGCGAATAACGTGCTACATTCTTTGATAAATCTAATATTTGGAATTATATCCCTAACGATTAAATTGACATTCAAGATTGTTGAAGTTATATTTCAATTTTTGTTCGGATTGATTTCAGGAATAGTCCAACGCTCAGATGTAAAGCATTCGGAAAAGAGTATTAAGAAAGATGCTTCTTCCGGAAATGTAACAGAAAACAATGTTAGAAAATTCAAGACGCCGGAAAGCAGCAGGGCGCAAAGAAGGGTAAATGAAGATGTAAGCAGGAACAAATCCGATGAAGTTCAGAATAAGGATTTTTATGTGGTTTTATTTATACTTACAATAATTCCTGTAATAGTGGCCCTGTCAATGGGTAAGCTTTTATATGCGGGAATAATAGGGGCAGCAGGCTTCGGGCTTATGATACTAGCCGGAGTTGCAGCAGGCATTGCAGGAAATCTTAAGAAAAAAGCTGCGGAACAAAGGGCTGACAAGGACGAGAAAGAACCTGCCGGGGATGATTCGACGGAGAAGCTTATAAAGGATGCCTTTGATAAGCTGTTTGTGATAAGAAAGGATATAGGGAAGATTGCAGAGGCAGATATAAGAAAAAGGCTTGAAGCCATATGCTGCACAGGAGAGAAAATAATAGGCGAGGTCAGAACAAATTCCGAAGGCCTTGTTCATGTCAGAAAGTTTTTCTATTACTATATTGATGCTTTTGCTGAAATAGTGAATAAGTATCTGAGGCTGTCAAGCTTTGAGGAGTCATCGGAAGAAATCGGAAGGCTTCTGACTGAAGCAGAAAACTCCTTTTCCGATATTGACTGCATTTTCAAAGATATGTGCGAAAAGCTGCTCCAGAAGGATATAATGCATCTTAAGGCAGAGATTAATGTGATTAAGAATAGCAATTAAGGACACGGGGACAAGGACATGGGGACGTTTCTCGTGTCCTTGAAGCTATTTCAATTTTTCAGGATTCAGTATTTGCAGCTCCGGAGGTACGAACCTGCCGTCTTTTCTTATAAGCAGGTCATCAAACCAAATTTCACCTCCGCCGTATTCCGGGGTTTGTATGCATACCAGATCCCAATGAATAGCGGACTCATTTCCATTGTAACATTGTTCGTAAGAACTGCCGGGAGTGAAATGGAAGCTTCCCATTATTTTTTCGTCAAAGAGGATATCTTTCATGGGCCTTACAATATATGGGTTGACTCCTAAGGCGAATTCTCCCACATACCTTGCACCCTCATCAGTATCAAATACCTTGTTGATCCTTTCTGTGTTGTTTGCAGTCGCCTTTATGATTTTACCGTCTTTGAACTCCAGTCTTATGTTCTCATATGTATATCCCTGATATTCCGAAGGAGTATTATAAGTTATATATCCATTTACAGAATTTTTAACAGGAGCTGAATACACTTCTCCGTCGGGGATATTGGATTTGCCGTCACATTTTATTGCAGGCAGCCCTTTGATGGAGAAGCTTAAGTCCGTGCCAACACCAATGATTCTAACCCGGTCGGTATTATTCATAATCTTTATCAGCGGATCCATAGCCTTAGACATTTTTGAATAATCCAGGTTGCAAACACTGAAATAGAAGTCCGCGAACTGCTCATTGCTCATATTGGCCATTTGTGCCATTGAACTGTTAGGGTACCTCATTATACACCATTTTGTATTTTTTACTCTGAGATTAGTATGAACTGTTTTTAGCCAGTTGGATTGGTAAAAGCCTATTTTTTCACTGGGGATATCAGACCATTCAGAAGAGTTGTAAGAGCCTCTTATTCCAATATATGCCTGCATATCCTTCATTCTTTCTGCTTCATAGTGAGCGGCGCGGGACATATGATCCGCATCAGTACCCAGCATCAATTCTCTCATGAGAGCTCTGTTTTTTATTGTCAGGTATGGTTTGCCTCCGATTCTATAGACTTCTTTTATAAGCTCCGAAGCAAGTTCCTCACCGGAGTCATATACTTCGATAAGAATGTTTTCTCCGGGCTTAAGCTTAACTGAGTAATGCAGAAGATTCTTAGTCATCTCTGTAATCCTGGGATCCTTCATTTACAGCGCCTCCTGTCGAATAAAATATGTATATTCCATATATTATTTAGCAATTTAATAGTATTATGCAAATTTCCCATTAAGCGTTCCCATTTTTGATTAAGTCTATATAATGGTGTAAAAAGAAG
>JAAYQK010000149.1 GCA_012519325.1 Gracilibacteraceae bacterium
GGCGGGTTAGGCAGCTAAGGAGATTCAGCAAGGAAGCTTCTCCTTCACCGATGACAATATAATTAAGGAAGGAATATCTTGAAAGCAGGTCTGCAGCATCATAGGAAACTTCAGGGCCTCCAAGAATTATTAATGCCTCCGGCTTTGCTTTTTTTAAGCTGCTGCAGATATTCAGCACCATATCGATGTTCCATATATAGCAGGAAAAGCCATATATCCGGGCATCAGAGAAATACAGTCTCTTAAGAATGCTGCTTATGCTGTCATTTATGCTGAATTCGGCAATGTCAATTTCTCCTATCTGAGTTTCACAATATTTTTTCAAGTATCTGACAGCAAGATTAGAGTGTATATATTTAGCATTAATCGCGCTCAGCAAAACTTTCATTTTCATCAAGAACCTCCGATATCTTCCTGCATTGGTCGCAATGAACGATGCATTGTGTTTTAAATTCTAGTATAATTATAACAATAATGATTATGATATGCATATTTTTCGTATTTATAATTGACTTATATATCGTAAAAATGATTTGTTGTCACAAGAATAGTGGAAGTATCGTTAAGCGTGAAACACTCAGTATTATCTTAACTTAGGAGGTGTATTTGTGAAAAATATAGAGAATTTAAAAAATAAAGCAAAAAGGATATCAGAGATATTATTCAAAACTTATCCGGAAGCAACCTGCTCCCTGGAATATAAGGAGCCTCTTGAACTGCTGATTGCAACAATGCTTGCGGCTCAATGCACTGATGAGAGAGTGAATTTAGTAACCAAAGGTCTTTTTAAGAAATATACATCAGTGTATGATTATGCGAATGCAAACCCTGAGGAGCTGGAGGAGGATATAAGGTCTACAGGCTTTTACAGGAATAAAGCAAAGAATATAATCGGCTGCTGCAAAAAGCTTATAAAGAATTTCGGAGGCAAAGTCCCTGATAATATGGAGGATTTATTGAGCTTACCGGGAGTAGGGAGAAAGACTGCCAATGTAGTATTGGGCAATATATACAAAATTCCGGGGGTAATTGTTGATACACATTGTAAGAGACTGTCTAAAAGGATTGGCTTGACCGAGCAGGAGGACCCGGAAAAAATAGAATATGCTCTTATGAAAATACTGAGAAAGGAAGATTGGACAGCATTCAGCAACAGTCTGGTATATCACGGCAGAGCCGTATGTGATGCCAGAAAGCCAAAATGCACGGAGTGCCCAATTGCCATTTATTGTGACTTTTTTAACAATATTTGAAGGGAATTTAAATAAACAGGCGTTAATTTAAATTATTAGTTATATTTAACGAATTTTGAATTTTATAAAAAGTATAATATATATTAAAATTTTTTATGAAGGATTTTGCTGTTTTATAACGAAATAGAAGCATAGGTTTAAAACATTGTGATTATTTAATCATTAGACTGATAGTATTATAGAAAGAGGTGGTGAGGCGTTTGACTACGGATATCATCAAGGGGATTAAGGAGACGGAATATGCGGCTGAGGAGAAAATTAAAGCAGCACAGCAGAAAGCCAAGGACATCTTGATGTGCGCAGAGCAAGAAGCTGTACACATCATTAAAGCCGCCGAGGACAAAGCAATTCAGGAGAGCAAAAAGCAGCTGGAGGCTGCAGAAAAGGAGGCTAATCAGGAAGCTGAAAACAAGAGAAAACGGAATAACGAATTATGTCAGGAGTTAAAGAGAAAAGCCGGGGAAAAGATGGAAGAGGCAGTGAATTTAGTATTGGAGAGGATTGTGAGTATGAATGGCAATAGTTAAGATGAAAAAAGCCACCATGATAGCTCTCCAGTCTGAAAAAAATGAAATACTCAGCAGCCTGCAAAAATTCGGATACCTGCAAATAGTGAACCTTGAAGAGCAAATGGAACAAGGCTTCGAAGAATTGCAGCCCGACAGTGATAATGAGGCAGTGGGCAGGCTGGAGGCGAAGCTTTCGCAGGTAAAATATTCTCTTGATTTTTTAGGCAAATTCAACAAGGCAAAAAAACCTTTGTTTGCTCAAAAAATTCAAGTGGATGAATCAAAGCACAAAGAGTATTTAGAAAATGAAGAAAAGCTGAATGAAATATATGAAGACTGCAGAAGCATAGACAGCAAATTTACTGAGATTAAGAGCTCTGAGACAAAGCTGAACAATATAATATCGCAGCTAAATCCGTGGCTTTCTTTGAATGAAAATCTTGAGGACATCGGTGCTACTAAGAATACTAATACAATTTTGGGCTTCATAGCCGGTAAATATGAAGAAGAACTTATTGCTGCTGTAAATGCCGAGGATCTTCATGCATACCTGGTAAAAGTAGGTGCAGAGAAGGAAAACTCATTTTTTATGGTGACATACCATAAGACATGCGAGGAGAAAATTGCTCAACTTCTTAAGCAAGCCGGATGGACAAAGGTAACCTTTAGCGAATACTCAGGAACTCCTAAAGATAATGTTGAAAGGCTCAAATCAGAGATTAACGAGCTGGAGAACATAAAAAAAGAGCTGGTTAAAAAAGCTGAAGCTTTGGTTCCTGAAATAGGATTCCTTGAAATATTATATGATCTGATTTCCATAGAAAAGGACAGACGTACTGTAGTAAAGGATTTTGTTAAAACGGACAAGACATTTATGCTGCAGGGATGGCTGCCGGAGAAATTTACCGGCAATATGACGAAAGTGCTGGATGGTATTACTGATAAGTATACCACAAGCTTTGAAGACCCAGGCGAAGAGGATGAAATGCCTGTGCTTCTTGACAACCCTAAGCCGGTAAAGCCTTATGAAATGATAACGGATTTGTACAGCGTACCGAACGCAAAGGGTATAGACCCAAATATTTTTATGGCTCCATTCTTTGTTGTTTTCTTCGGTATGATGGTAACGGATGCTGTATACGGAATATTCATGTCGGCTGTTACAGGCTATGTTCTTTATAAGTACAAGCCGCAAGGCGGAATGAAGAACATGATGTGGATAATGTTCTTTGGAGGGATTTCAACGTTCTTCTGGGGAGGTATCTTCGGCGGCTGGCTTGGTGACTTGATAAAAATTAAGCCATGGTGGTTCAATCCTTTGGATGAACCTCTTAGGATGCTGATATTCTGTTTGATTCTGGGTGTAGTACATCTGTATACCGGATATATTTTACAGGCATATCAGAGTATTAAAGCAGGTAATTTCATGGATGCAATATATGACCAGGTACTATGGCTTATGCTGCTGACCGGGCTTATTTTCCTGGCGCTGCCGCCTCTTGCTGTGGTTGGAAAGTATATGGCAATAATAGGTGCAGCAGGTACGGTTATTTTCAGTGCCAGATCTGAGAAGAACATTTTCAAGAGGCTGATATCAGGTGTGCTGGCGTTATATAATGTCAGCGGATTCCTTGGTGATGTGCTCTCATATTCCAGATTGTTTGCATTGTGCCTTGCAACAGGCGTTATTGCACAGGTATTTAATGCAATGGGTGTTATGATGGGCGGCAGCATTATTGGAAAGATAATTATGGTAGCGTTTTTGGCTTTTGCACATGTATTCAACACTGCCCTTGGGGTTTTGGGAGCATATGTGCATACAAGCCGTCTGCAATATGTTGAGTTCTTTGGAAAATTCTATGAGGGTGAAGGAAAACCTTTCAATCCTTTTAGAATAAAGACTAAGTATATACAAGAATAATTAAGAAACATATTTTTTTAACAAAAAGGGAGGCAATATAATAATGAATAACTTGGTTGAATTCATGGGTAACTCAGGTTTATGGATGGCATTTCTTGGCTCGGCAATAGCAGCAGGCCTGGCAGGCTGCGGATCTGCAATAGGAGTTGGTATAGCAGGTCAGGCAGCAGCAGGAGTAGTAACCGAAGATCCGGGAAAATTCGGTAAGACGCTTCTTTTACAGGCACTTCCCGGAACTCAGGGTATATACGGTTTATTGATCGGATTCCTTATCTGGTCAAAGATTGGTGTATTCGGAACAATATTACCTGTCACAACAGAACAAGGACTTATGCTTATGTTGTCCGGAGTGCCTATTGGTATTGTAGGACTTATTTCTGCTATTTATCAGGGAAAAGCATCAGCTGCAAGCTGTGGAATAATTGCCAAGAGACCTGAAGAATTCGGAAAAGGTATGATTTATCCTGCAATGGTTGAGACTTATGCGGTTCTTGCATTGCTTGCATCATTCCTAATGCTTAACGGCATCAAATTATAAGGGAGTGGCTTAAATGGCAGGAGTAGATAACATTAAGGAGAAAATTCTTCAGGATGCAGAATTAAAAGCTAAAGAGATATTGGAAAAAGCGAAACTCCAAGCCAATGAAATAGTGGAAAAGGCTAGACAGAAGGCCGAATTAAGAGCAAAGGAGATTTCGCAGAAGTCCGTTTATGATGTTAGTGAGAAAAAAAGGATAATTAATTCAATCGTTGAGCTTGAGATGCGAAAGGACATATTAGCTGCAAAGCAGCAGGCGATTGAAGAAGTTTTTGATAAAGTCCTTGACAGGATGAATAATTTAGAAGACAGCAGGTACGAAAGGGTAATCTTTGATATGCTGATGGCTTCAGTGGAAAACGGAGAAGAAGAGGTTGTCATGTCTGAAGCCAGAAGGAAAAAGCTTTCCGCAGATTTTTTCAACAAATTGAATAAAGCCCTTGCAGCTTCAGGGAAAAAGGGTAATGTAAAAATTTCGGATGAAACCAGAAATATTTCCGGAGGCTTCATTTTAAAGAGCCAGGGAGTGGAAATAAATAATTCTTTCGAGGCAATAATAAGGCTCTACAGAGATGAAATTGAACCGAAGGTAGCTGAAATTTTCTTCCGGGCATAATAGTTTTGCAGAACTCGTTAACTGGAAGAAAGGAGGATAAGCTCAATGAGTGAAAATAAATACCTATATTCTGTTACCAGAATACGAGCACTGGAAACGAAGCTTCTTGATAAGGCAAAAATTGAAAGAATGATAGAAGCAAAGAATGCAGATGAAATTATTAAGATACTGTATGAAACAGAATATGCAAGTTCAGTTTCTGAGATGAAGGGCATTGAAGATTATGAATCAGTTCTTTCCAAGGAGCTTTCGAATACCTATAAGCTTATTTCAGAAATATCTCCGGTTCCGGAACTTACTAATCTGTTTCAACTGAAATACGACATTCACAATTTGAAAACTCTTCTAAAGAGCAGCTACCTGGATGAAGAGAATGATGAGTTGTTAAGTGAAATAGGCACTATTCCGATTCAGCAGCTTAAAGGAATGGTCAAAGAAAAGGTTTTCAGTGATTTGGATCCCATTATTAGGGAATCCGTAGAAAGAGCCGTAGGAGAGTTCACGGTTAATCCCGACCCGCAGCTTATCGATGTGATGCTGGACAAAGGTCTGTATAATCTCATGTATAAGACAGCCAGAGATAATAAGAGCAGCTTTTTGACTGAATATATATCGACACAGATAGACTTGATGAATATTAAGTCTCTGGTTAGAGTAAAATCAATGGGCTATGGGAAGGAATTCCTTAAGAAAGTAATACTTGAAAATGGAAACCTGGATTATACATTCTTCAGCGATATCTTTGACGAATCCTTGGATATACTGATTGACAAGTTGGCATATAAGGATTACGGCAAGGTAGTGGAGGAAGGTATAAGCAATTATATGAAGACGAAATCCCTGACTAAATTTGAAAAGCTTTCTGACGATTTTATATTTGAACTCGCAAAGAAGGGCAAGTATGTCGCATTTGGAATCGAACCTCTTATTGGATATCTGATGGCCAAGGAGAATGAGACTAAGATAATAAGGATGATAATGGTCGGAAAAATCAATGAGATTCCAAATGAATTGATAAGAGAAAGGCTACGTGATGTATATGTATAAGATTGGAGTAATTGGAGACAAGGACTCAGTATTAGGGTTCAAGGCTTTGGGAGTATCGGTATTTCCGACCAACGATATCAGAGAGGCAAATAAATTGATTCACAAGCTGGCGAAGGAAAATTACGCAGTGCTTTTTGTGACAGAGCAGCTTGCCAAGGATTTGAACGAAGCAATCAATGAATACAAGGATTCCTTGACTCCGGCAATAATTATGATTCCTAATAACAGGGGAGCCTTGGGATTGGGAATAGACGGTGTCAAAAAATCAGTCGAGAAAGCTATCGGTTCAGATATATTATTCGGGAAAGAAGGTTGATAACTTGAGCGATGGTAGAATTATAAAAGTATCAGGTCCTCTTGTCATAGCGGAAGGCATGCAGGATGCAAAGATGTATGACGTTGTTCGCGTTAGTAATAAAAATCTCATAGGTGAAATTATAGAAATAAGAGGCGATAAAGCTTCAATACAGGTATATGAGGAAACCTCAGGCTTAGGACCGGGAGAGCCGGTTGTTTCTACCGGGGAACCCCTTAGCGTTGAACTGGGACCAGGCCTTATCGAGTCTATATTTGACGGTATCCAGAGGCCCCTTGACGTAGTAAGAAGCGTATCCGGCGACAATATAGCCAGAGGTGTGCAGGTAGAAAAGCTTAACAAGACCAAAAAGTGGAATTTTGAACCTACGGCAAAGACGGGTGACGCTGTAAAAGCAGGAGATATAATTGGTACTGTCAGAGAGACTTCCATAGTAATTCATAAAATAATGGTTCCTCATGGTGTTGAAGGAACCATAGAGGAGATTTATTCAGGTGAATTCACTATTTTGGATACAATAGCCAAAATTAAGACAAAGGATGGAATAATAGACATACAAATGCTCCAGAAGTGGCCGGTAAGAAAAGGAAGACCATATAAAGAAAAGCTTTCTCCGTCAACACCTATGACCACCGGCCAGAGAATAATAGATACATTCTTCCCGGTTGCAAAGGGTGGAACAGCATGTATACCCGGTCCTTTCGGCAGCGGTAAGACTGTTGTACAGCACCAGTTGGCAAAATGGGCTGATGCAGAAATAGTTGTATATATAGGCTGCGGTGAGCGTGGTAACGAAATGACCGATGTTCTTATGGAGTTCCCTGAGCTCAAGGATCCAAAGACAGGAGAACCACTGATGAAAAGGACTGTTCTGATTGCAAATACATCAGACATGCCTGTTGCAGCCCGTGAAGCAAGTATATACACCGGTATTACAATAGGTGAATATTTCAGGGATATGGGTTACTCCGTAGCTCTGATGGCGGACTCAACCTCTCGTTGGGCGGAAGCTCTTCGTGAAATGTCGGGACGTCTGGAGGAAATGCCGGGTGAAGAAGGTTATCCAGCATATCTTGGTTCTAGAGCTGCAGAGTTCTATGAAAGAGCCGGAAAGGTCGTTTGCGTCGGTACTGATAACAGAGAAGGCGCACTTACTGCAGTTGGTGCGGTATCACCTCCGGGTGGAGACTTGTCAGAGCCTGTTACACAGGCAACCCTGAGAATAGTAAAGGTATTCTGGGGACTGGATGCTGCTCTGGCATATAGAAGGCACTTCCCGGCAATAAACTGGCTTCAGAGCTACTCCTTGTATCTTGACAGATTGGGAGACTGGTTTGTACAAGAAGTAGCGCCCGATTGGCAAAGCCTCAGGATGGAAACCATGAGATTACTCCAGGAGGAGGAAGAACTGAACGAAATAGTTAGATTGGTAGGTTTTGATGCACTTTCATTAAAGGATAGATTCACACTGGAAGCATCCAAGAGCATAAGAGAAGACTATCTGCATCAAAATGCCTTCCACGAAATTGACACATATACTTCAATTCATAAGCAGTATAGAATGCTGAGAGCAATATTGCTTTTCTACCATGAAGGACAGAAAGCATTGAGCGAAGGTGCATTCTATAAGGAACTGACCACTCTTCCGGTCAGGGAGGATATTGCAAAAGCCAAACTCATACTTGAAAACGACATCGAATCATTTGATGTTCTTGAAGCTAAAATTAAAGACCAGATAGCTTCCATCCTTTCGAAGGGAGGGAATTAATATGCTAAAAGAATATAAAACCATTAGAGAAGTTGCAGGACCTCTTATGTTTGTTGACCAGGTAGAAGGCGTAAAGTACGACGAACTGGTTGAAATCGAAATGAAAAATGGAGAGCTGCGTCGTGGAAAAGTGTTGGAGGTATCCGGCAGTACTGCTCTTGTACAGCTGTTCGAAGGTTCTACCGGAATAAATATCAATGAGGGTAAGGTTCGTTTCACAGGGCACAGTCTTGAATTGCCGGTGTCCACCGACATGCTTGGAAGGGTATTTGACGGTTTGGGAAGGCCGAAGGATGGTGGGCCTAAAATAATTCCCGAATCAAGGAACGATATAAACGGCAGCCCGATTAACCCGGCGGCCAGAGACTATCCTTCAGAGTTCATACAGACCGGAATATCGGCAATTGACGGACTTAACACATTGGTAAGAGGGCAAAAGCTTCCTGTTTTTTCAGGCTCCGGTCTTCCCCATGCAAGGCTTGCGGCTCAGATAGCAAGACAGGCAAAGGTTCTGGGTACTGAAAGCAAATTCGCCGTTGTATTTGCTGCTATAGGTATAACCTTTGAAGACGCGGACTATTTTGTATCCGACTTTAAAAGAACAGGTGCAATAGACAGAGCAGTGCTTTTCATGAATCTGGCAAACGACCCGGCTATTGAGCGTATTGCCACACCTCGTATGGCTCTGACAGCTGCAGAATACCTTGCATATGAAAAGGATATGCACGTGCTTGTAATAATGACAGATATAACAAATTACTGCGACGCTCTGCGTGAAGTATCTGCCGCCCGTAAGGAAGTACCAGGGAGAAGAGGTTATCCCGGATATCTGTATACCGACCTGGCTACCATATATGAGAGAGCAGGAAGAATAAAGGGCAAAAAGGGATCAATAACTCAGATACCTATACTTTCAATGCCTGAGGATGACAAGACACATCCTATACCGGACCTTACCGGTTATATAACAGAAGGCCAGATCATACTCAGCAGGGAGCTTTACAGAAAGGGTGTAATGCCACCGATAGACGTGCTTCCGTCACTTTCACGTCTAAAGGATAAGGGTATTGGAAGTGGGAAGACAAGAGAAGACCATGCCGACACAATGAATCAGCTTTTTGCCTCCTATGCAAGAGGTAAGGAAGCAAAAGAGCTTGCCGTAATTCTTGGTGAAGGCGCCCTTAGTGACACCGATAAATTATTTGCCAAGTTTGCAGATGAATTTGAGAACAAATATGTATCCCAGGGAGACAGTGAGGACAGAAGTATAGAACAGACACTTACAATAGGCTGGGAGCTTCTCTCCATACTACCTAGGACAGAGCTTAAGAGAATCAGAGACGAATATATCGATAAATATCTGCCTAAAGGGGATGCATAGCATATGGCAAAACTAAATGTAAATCCTACTCGTATGGAGCTTACCAGGCTTAAGGGCAGACTCAAAACTGCCAAAAGAGGCCACAAGCTGCTTAAAGACAAGCAGGATGAACTCATGAAGAAGTTCATAGATTATGTAAAAAGAAACATGGAGCTGAGGCTGGATGTAGAAAAGGAGCTTACCATTGCTTTCAAGAACTTTCTTATCGCAAGGGCGGTAATGTCTTCGGAAGTGCTTGAAGAAGCAATAATGTATCCTACTCAGAAAATAAATCTTGAGATGAGTACAAGGAACATTATGAGTGTAAACTCTCCGATATTCAATCTTGTAAAGGAAGAAAACAAAGAGGTTTCAAACATATACCCTTATGGTTTTGCAGCAACTTCAGGAGAACTGGATGGTGCAATTTATTCTCTGAAAGTGGTCTTTGACAAGCTTATTGAGTTGGCTCAAGTGGAAAAAACCTGTCAGCTTATGGCCGATGAAATAGAGAAAACCAGACGCAGGGTTAATGCTTTGGAATATGTTATGATTCCGCAGCTTATAGAAACGGTAAAGTATATTACCATGAAGCTTGACGAGAATGAAAGAGGAAGCAGAGTAAGGCTCATGAAGGTCAAGGATATGATTGAAAAGCGAAAAGCTGAAGCATAAGAGAGGGAGTGTCACAAAACTGCTTAATAAGCAGTAAGCGACACTTCTTTTCATATTTGAGGAAGAATGCGCCTGTTACGCATTCTTCTTCTTCTTGTGCAACAGTCCCATTCCTATTTCTTTGATTCCACGAAGGTAGTGCAGCAAGTTCCTTCACTTGTATGTGCAACACCGTCGCCCATTGGATTTATTTCAATTACATTAGCACTGCAGTAATTATTGTCATAATATGTGCAGGTATTTACGTTGCATTTTATACTGTGATTGTGGGCATGCATTTTATTGGCTGAAATATCGTTGCTGTTTATTCCTTTATGCATAAAAAACCTCCTTATTAGTATTTTACATATATTTTTACAGGATCATAATATAAATACTGCTTAATTTGAGGCAGATAGTGGAAAGGAAAGTTGTTTAAAGGATATGCAGACAGGGCTGCAGAGGACAGATGCTTAAAATATTTTTGGATATATTAAAAAAAATTATTAATAAGATGGAAATAATGTGGAAATATGTTCTAATTTAATGTAATATATAGTTGGAGGATGGTAAAGATGGCGGGCAAATTTATGGGGGTGTTTTAAAAAAATGGGAATTAAATTTGCTAGCAGGATGGACAATTTAAAAGGCTCCGTAATCAGAGAGCTGCTTAAGTATGCCGAGCAGCCGGACATAATATCATTTGCAGGAGGGCTTCCCGCACCTGAGCTTTTCCCGGTAGAGGAAATGATGCAAGCCACTCAGAAAGTATTGATGGAAGATGGAAGAGCATCATTGCAATATGGTGCAACTGACGGATATTTGCCGCTAAGAAAAAAAATAGCGGAAAGGTCTGCAAAGATTGGATTTGTTCCGGACCCCAATGAAATACTTATCACCGCCGGTTCACAGCAGGGACTTGATTTCACGGCAAAAATCTTTATTAATAAGGATGATGTAATTATTACCGAGAGTCCAAGTTACCTGGGTGCATTAAATGCTTTCAAGGCATACCAGCCCAAGTTCGTTGAAATTCCTATGGACGAAGATGGGATGATTATTGAAGAACTGGAAAAAGCTTTGGCAACCAATAAAAATGTTAAGTTCATTTATGCTATACCGGATTTCCAGAACCCTACCGGAAGATCAATGCCTGTCGAAAGAAGAAAACAACTTATGGAATTGGCTACCCATTACGAGATACCGGTAATAGAAGACAATCCATACGGCGAATTGCGATTTGAGGGCGAAATATTGCCGTCCTTGAAGTGTTTTGACCCCAAAAACCTTGTTGTTCTACTGGGTACCTTCTCAAAAATCCTGGCACCAGGTATGAGGATTGGATGGGTAATAGCTCAGCCGGAGCTGTTGGCAAAATATAATTTGGTAAAGCAGGGTGCCGACCTGCAGTGCAGTTCCATGGCCCAGAGACAGGTTAATATGTACATGGAAATGTACGATATTGAAAAGCATATCGAAAAAATCATCAAAGTTTATTCAGGCAGAAGAAATCTTATGCTTGATACAATGAAGAAGGAATTTCCATCAAGCGTGAAGTGTACTAATCCTGAAGGCGGACTTTTTGCATGGGTAACTCTGCCGGAAAGCGTCGATGCTTCACAATTGCTTAAGAAGGCCTTGGAGCAGAAGGTTGCGTTTGTTCCCGGGGAGCCTTTCTATCCTAACGGCGGAAATGCAAATCATTGCAGGCTTAACTATTCCTGTATGAATGAGGATAAGATAGTTGAAGGTATCAAGAGACTTGGAAAAACTTTAAGCTCAATGTAAGATAAATAAAAATCTCCGAGAAATCGGAGATTTTTATTTATGCAGCTAAGAGAATACATTGGAGTATCTGAATTGTAACAAATTTGATAAAAATTAACTTAGCGTAAAGTTACCGTAGGGATTGTATGGAAA
>JAAYQK010000150.1 GCA_012519325.1 Gracilibacteraceae bacterium
ACACTTTTATGCATTTTGCTAACAGGCCTCTGATATGGCTTTGGCAAAAAGTTCGTGAAGCCGGCATGGACGCCGGCTTAGGTGTCTCGGGTCATGGATGACCTTTTGACACCGGTAGAACTTTTCCAAAGGCTAAGCAAATTTCAGTTATGTCGCATTCTTCTTCAGATATGTCGTATCCCTTGTTACTTTAACAGTCCTCCTATAATAACAGTGCCTCCTATTGTAAGCAACAGCACCGCATTTACAGGCAGAAAGTTTTGACTGGTAATACATCAGAATATCTATTGGCTTTTCGTTTCTTCTTCCTTTTTTCTGAAAAACTTGTCATATAAGCTTTTTATATCCTCGTCAATGAACCTGTGCTTTGTTTCCTTGAGATTATATTTAAAAAGCTTAAAGGAGAACTGAATAAAAAATCCGGTTGTAACTGCCATTATTGCAGTTCCTATTCCAACTGAGCCTCCCATAACATACCCTACAGCCAGTACGCTTAATTCGATACTGTTTCTTATGAACCTTACTGATTTGCCGGTCTTTTTTGTCAATGCCACCATCAGGCCGTCCCTCGGTCCGGAGCCAAACCCGGCGCTTATGTAGAAATAGCTGGCAACCCCAATAACAAACATACCCAGAAGCATCATTATAAGCTTTAGGATTACCGGCTGAAATACCGGAACCAGATGATTCAGCATTAGTATATCCATAAACAATCCAATGAATAGCATGTTAAACAGCGTTCCCCATCCGAGCCTTTCTCCAAACAGGCTGTCAAGTACAACAAGCACCATTCCAATACATATGCTTGCCTGACCCATTGTAATGCCTGTTTTTATTGATAATCCCTGATGGAATACATCCCAGGGTGCCAAACCCAGATTGGCATTGATAGTCATAACAATTCCTAAAGAATATAAGAATAATCCAAAGAACAATTTTATTATACGTATTATAATTTCTCTCATTTTATCTCCTTCCGAAGTGGACTCTAACATAGTGTGCACTCTATATCCGGGTTTGCAGGGTGTTTTTCCTACCGTTTCGCTTATTCCAGCTTACAACATAAATCAAACATAGTCTATGGTAAAAATTCGGGTTTATTGATAAATCCCTCCGGATTATTCTTATGCCACTTCCAGGCGGTTGCTATAATATCATCTATTTTATTGAACCTGGGCTGCCATCCCAGTTCTTTTCTGGCCTTTTTACCAGAGGCTATAAGAACAGCAGGATCTCCTGCCCTTCTCGGATACATCACTGCCGGTATTGGGTGACCCGTCACCCTTCTGGCTGCTTCGACCACTTCCTTTACTGAAAACCCTTCACCATTCCCAAGATTGTATACATTGCTTGAGGCCCCTTTTCTTAATCGTTCAAGGACAATAATATGCGCATTCGTCAAATCAGTTACGTGAATATAATCCCTTATGCAGGTACCATCACGTGTATCATAGTCGTCGCCGAATATAGAGATACTTTCCCGCTTTCCGAGAGGAACCTGAAGTATAAGCGGAATAAGATGAGTTTCAGGGTCGTGATCTTCGCCAATGGTTCCGCTTTCATGAGCCCCTGCCACATTGAAGTACCTGAGGGCAATATGCTTTATACCATGGGCAATATCTGCCCACTTCATCATTTTTTCCATCGCAAGCTTTGTTTCACCGTAGGTGTTGGCAGGTTCAGTTCTGTCAGTCTCCAGGATAGGAATACTCTCTGGTTCGCCGTAGACTGCCGCTGAGGAAGAAAAAACAATTCTGCGGACATTATGCCTGTTCATCGCCGAAAGCAGCACTTCTGTTCCATGCACATTATAATTAAAGTAAGCCAGAGGCTCTTTCATACTCACAGAAACCAGGGAATTGGCAGCAAAATGAATAACAGTATCAACCGAATTTTCTCTGAATATCTTATCAAGAAATTCTTCATCCCGTATATCCCCTTTATAAAACCTGGCTTCCCCGTGTACAGCATCTCTATTGCCGGTCTGCAGGTTATCTGCCACTATTACCTCTTCCTTTTTATCAATAAGGCTGCAGACACAGTGTGAACCTATATAGCCTGCACCGCCTGTTACTAATACCGCCAACCACTGTTACCCCCTTCACAGGTCTGTTTTCCCTTTGCTTACCTGCATCCTTATACATTATAATATAATTTCCAGAGGATTACCATTATAACAATACATCCGGGTTTGCTTTTAACTTTGGGCTGATTTATAATTTATTTAAAATCCGAAGGGAGAAATGAAAATGCATTTTGATGCCTTTAAATACAGTTACCCTTCAAGAAGAAATATTATATATGCAAAAAAAGGTATGGTTGCCACCTCACATCCGCTGGCAGCACAAGCCGGACTGGATATCCTCAAAAAAGGAGGCAACGCTGTTGATGCTGCTGTTGCGGCAGCTGCATGCCTTACTGTGGTAGAACCTACCTCCAACGGTATTGGGGGGGATGCCTTTGCCCTGGTATGGTCAGGAGGAAAGCTCCATGGACTGAATGCCAGCGGTCCTGCACCGGCTTCTATTTCTGCCGATATAATCGAAAAAGTCCAAAACCACGGCATCCCCAAGCATGGTTGGATACCCGTCACAGTTCCCGGCATACCCTCCGCATGGTCGGCACTTTCAAAGCGATTTGGCCGGCTCTCCCTTTCGGAAACATTAGCTCCTGCCGTTACTTATGCATATGAAGGGCATCCTGTAGCACCTACCGTTGCAAAATCCTGGGAAAACGCATACATGGCCTATAAAATAGCCCTAAAGGATGAATTATTCCGCCATTGGTTCGATACCTTCGCCCCTTCAGGCAGAGTGCCAAAGGCCGGTGAACTTTGGAATTCCCCTGCTCATGGAAAAACCCTTCAGGAAATTGGTGAAACAAATGCAGAAAGCTTCTATCGGGGAGCCTTGGCAGAGAAAATTTCGAAATTCGCAGGAAGGACCGGAGGATACTTGTCCTTGAAGGACCTTGAAGCTTTTGAGCCGGAATGGGTTGAACCTATAAGTATAAATTATCGCGGCTATGATGTATGGGAAATCCCTCCCAACGGCCATGGGATAGTAGCCTTAATGGCTTTAAATATACTAAAGGGATTTGATTTTGATCGAAAGGATTCTATTGATACTTACCATCGCCAACTGGAAGCAATGAAGCTTGCATTTGCCGACGGAATAAGATATATAGCAGATCGAAGGACTATGAAGGTATCTCCTGAAGAGCTGCTCTCTGACAACTACGCTGATGAAAGAAGAAAATGTATCAAAAGCGAAGCATTAATGCCAGCACCGGGAAAGCCACATGAAGGAGGTACCGTATACCTTGCGGCAGCTGACGAAGAAGGCAATATGGTATCATATATCCAAAGCAACTATATGGGTTTCGGCTCAGGTATTGTTATACCCGGAACAGGGATAAGCCTGCACAACAGAGGCTGCAATTTTTCAGCCGATCCATCCCATGAGAATTGCATAGCTCCGGGGAAGAAGCCTTATCATACAATCATTCCCGGAT
>JAAYQK010000151.1 GCA_012519325.1 Gracilibacteraceae bacterium
CACAATTGAACTAGCCAGAAGTATAAAGCACAGAAGCAGTATAATTGTTCTGACCAACTCATTGCCAATTGTCAATGAGCTTTCCAATTCTGATATCAGTCTGCATATCATGGGTGGCAAGGTAAATAAAAGTTTTCTGTCTATGTCCGGAAGCCTGACATTATCCGCTCTTAAGCAGTATTATGTTGACATCGCTTTTATCGGAGCAGGCGGTGTCACTTTTAGGGATGGTATTTCCGACTTCAATATTGAAGAAGCACAGGTAAGAAAGTTTTCTATAGAACGTGCGAAAAAAACCATACTCCTTGCAGATAGCAGCAAATTTGGAATGAATGCATTTGCAATTGTTTGCCCTCTTAACGCTGTTGATGTCATTGTAACGGATTGGAATATTGATCCGGCAGTATTAAATGAATTAAGAGAGCAAAAAATTACAGTCGTAGTTGCCGATAAACCTGATGATGTTTAAATTTTGCTGCCGCTTCTTATAAAACCAGCCGCTGAATTACAAGTACCTGGACAGTATGTTCGTCTAATTCAGCAGCTGGTTTTATTCTATAACCGGGAATATGCAATATCGTTTATTTGATATCCTTTCAAATCAGAAAAAGGGTAAAATGACTTAGGAATCTTCCTATACTTCAAAGACAGCAAGTGCACACTGGCAGCACCCGGTGTGTTCGTATCACAAATTTCCTTGGCAAAAAGCCGGTAAGCTGCTCTGAATGAAGTACAAGCTTTTACTACTACCAATTGATAGAATGTCGGTTCAATACCAAAAGCCCGGTACAGCTGCGGGTCACCATTTCCCATCATATGATGGCATACTACCACATCAATATTCCCGATTGAAAGCACTGCCGTATGTCCTATGTTTCTCACAAGCCCTCGGCCTGCCGGACCTTCCTGTATAAATACACCTTCATGAAGCGATTTTACATTTGCTTCCACCTTGACAGATTCACTCCCAACGGGATCTTCTGTACCTCCTATTGAAAAGACTGCCTTTTTTCCGACACCCAACTGGTGTGCCAACTCTGCTGCAGGAGGATCATCAATTACAATTGCAGTTTTTATACTAAGCTTAGACTCAAGCAGCTTTTTCAATACATAGGCATTGTCTCCGACGGCACCTGCATTGGTAGAATCAGCAGAATCGACCAGTATAATCGGCCTATTTGATTTATTTTCAGCTGCCATTCTGAATACCTCATCCACTGAATACAGCTTGGGATTGAATTCATTTCGCATGTCAAGCAGTCGTTTTGCCATCTCTACTGCATATGGTTCAGCAATCTTATAGTCTGAAGCAATTGCCAGTACAACAGATCCACCTTCTGCAACATCCAGCCAGGGTTGCATCTGAAAAATTGAAAAGTCAAACAGCTTTCCTTCCTTTACCAAAGACTCGCCGTATGCCATTAGCTCCGAAAACGGGCCTGATATTGTTGTATAGCCGCTAGCCGGCACTATCATTGGAATCATAACTCGCACCATGCGGGGCTTCTTCTCGCCCAGCAAGTATTCCATACCTAATTTTCCGGCACGGTATCCGGTCTCAAAAAAATCTTTGTGAGGATATGTATGATAGCCGCACACAATATCTAGATTTTTTATCATTTTTTCTGTTGCGTTGCCATGAAGGTCACAAGAAGCAGCCATTACAACAGTCTCTCCAACTTCCCTCCTGATTGTTTCTGAAATAAGTCCGCAGATATCGTCATACTGCGTTGATTGTGTAGCTCCGTGAAAAGAAATAAATATACCGTCTACAGGCAGGTTTTGACGTATGAAAGTCATAGTCTCCTGAAGAAATGCATCCACAACTTCTTGTTCCACAGGACCGCCGCTTTGAGCATACATTGAGAGTCCAGGTAATACTTCCGCATTTGCCTCTTTAATTGCCTGCAGCATTCCTGCAACTGCGCACGGCTTATCCTTCAGTTCTCTGAGCATTTCTTCACCTCTATAAATTCCGCCCTGCTCATAGTCTTCCATTTTGGTTGTTACGGGGTTGAATGAATTCGTTTCCTGATTAAACTCGCAAACAACAATTTTCATATACTATCCTCACTTCTATACTAATTTTTGTACCTACTTTATATCATTATCTTTATTACTTTATTATTACTTGTTTATAACATTGAGTGTTTTTAACATTATTATAAGACTAGAAGCATGATTTGTAAAGGACTCTAATAAAAAAAAGAAATGAATATTGTCATTCATTCCTTTTAGTCAACTATATTAACCTTGATGTATATACGGACCACACAGATTATCAATAAGTACCGTTAATTTCGTTATATAGATTACTAAGGGACGGATATAAATTCGAATATATATTATATAGCTTGTTATATGTTTCAGCATTCTCTTTATTTGGATTGAATACTTTGGAGATTTTTACCGTATCATAAATTGCATCATAGTTTTCCAGATAACCAAGCCCTATCATAGCGCAGTAATAGGCACCCATAGCTCCGGTATTGCGAGGATTTTCCGGGATACATACACGTAACTGCAAGATATCAGCTAAGATCTGCATCCAAACATCGCTGACGGCACCCCCGCCAACAACACGGATGGAATCCAGTTTTTTACCCGTAAAGGCCTCGTACTTCTCCTTATACTGCCGATGAGTATAGCAGACACTCTCCATAATTGCTCTTACCATATGACGACGATCGTGACTGGATGTAACATTGAAGAATACGGCTTTCGCATTCTTTGCTGCTAATGGCGGCAGCTCACCATTAAGCCAGTGAGTAGCTACCATATTCATAGAACCTGCTTCAATACTGTTGATTTGTTTATCGACATATTCAAAAATCTCTTCCTTCAAAATGTCCCTCTCAGCTCGGTAAAACTGGTTCAATGCCCAATCAAATGCGAAACAACCTGTTTGCAGGGCAAATATGGCACAGTCATGATTAGGGTCAAATATAGAATAAAGCGGGGCAAAATCCGGCATTCGTTCCGGAATAAGACTTATTAACCAGGATGAAGTACCGAAATAAATATGCACATCACCAGTACGACAGCAGCCGGTACCGACTGTGATTGCAGATAAATCGCCAAATCCTCCGAATACCGGAATGCCTGGACGCAATCCCATTTCAAGAGCGGCCTTTTCAGTTGTTCCACCGACCTTTTCAGTCGAGAGCTTTGCTTTTGGGAATTTTTCCCTGTCAGCGTCCAATCCCGCAGCGGCAATCACTTTGTCATAGTATTCTTGTATTCTTGGGTTAAATGCATGAAAAAAATCATCCGATGGATCTGTTGCTATTTCTCCGGTGGCTTTCCATTTTAAAAATGTATTGATCCCCATAATAACTTCAGCCTTACTCCAAATTTCCGGCTCGTTCTCTTTAACCCACATCAATCTTGGCCAATATTCCTGACCTGTCCCTACAAAAAAGCCTGCTTTTTCGTTTAACCTTGAAGCTTGCTCGTTTGCACGGCCATCCATCCAAATAATGCTGTTTCTAAGTATATTCCCATCCTTATCTATTGGGATAATGTTTTTCCACGGTGCTGCAAAAACAATACCCTTTATATTGCTTGCACTTATCTCGGACTTTTCCATAACACCCTTAGTAGACGTGCATACGGCTTGCCACAGAACTTCAGGATCCTGTTCCGCCCAACCGGGATGTAATTGTATTAACGGATAATCTCGAGTAAAACTGCAAAGGACTTGCCCCTTCAAATTAACTAATACTGCTTTCACTGCAGTTGTTCCAAAATCATAAGCCAAAATATACTCTTCTTGCATTTATGACACCCCTCTATTATTATATTATTTCAATTATTGTTCCATATATAGCAGATAATTAAGCATATAATAAATTACAACTTCTTGACAATATTATACCATATTTATTATCATATTCTATGCTTTTTAAAAAAACTCCTCTTTATTAATATCCTCCCATAAACATAAGCAAAAAAGATGGTTTTGCCGGTGGTGCTTCCGGAATAAAATAAGGACACCATGTATGGTGTCCCCAGTTTTCCACGAGTCCCATGCGGGCTGCATAAGCTATAACCTGAGCCCTGTTTTCAAGATGCAGCTGCTCCAAAATTCTCGCCATATGGTACTTAACTGTCCTTTCAGTGAGTCCCAGTGCTTCACCTACATCCTTGTAGGTTACCCCTTTTGCCACCATTTCCAATACTTCCAATTGCCTCTTTGTGAGTTTTTTATCTTCAGAAACATCCGGTTCATAGTTCCTGAATTCCTTTAAAACCTTGTCAGCAAGCTCGGGAGAAAAGGTCGCTTCACCTTTTTCCAGATCTGTCAGCATATCCACAAGCTCTTTTGCATTGGTATTCTTCAGCAGGTATCCCGAGGCACCGCATTTCACGGCATTAAAAAGATCTTCGTCCTCTTCCGAGGTAGTCAGCATCACTACCTTTATATCCGGCATTTCTGACTTTATCAGCTTTAATGCGTCCAACCCGCTGAGCCCAGTCATCTTTATATCCATTAATATTATGTCAGGCTTTAATACCCTGGCTTTTTCAAGTGCCTCTCTCCCATTGCCTGCCATACCGGCAACCTCTATTCCGTAAGTTCCGAGCAAATATTGAAGGCCCTCTAAAAATATCATATGATCATCCACCAGCATCAATCTCATTTCCATCTTATTCCCCCTCTCCATTCAAAGGAACAATCAAAAAAATACGGCAGCCTTTCTCCTGTGCGGATTTTATATTAAACTTTGCAGATATTTCCGATGCACGTTCCCTCATAATATTTAGCCCGTATCTGTTTGTCAAATTAGTCTCAATATCAAAGCCCTTCCCGTCATCCTCCACAGTAACACATAACTGTTCCTTTGATATTTTAAATCCAATATATAATTATCAGCTTCCGAATGCTTCCTTATATTATTCAGGGCTTCCCTTACAATATTCAATGTATTGATTCGAATATCCGGTCTCAGTCCATCTCCTGTAAATCCGGAGGGAATATCCAATTTTACCTTTAGCCCTGATTGCTCCTCAAAGCTATTAATATCCTTAAGCAATCCCCCCATGAAATCCTTCCTCAATGCTTCCGTGTTCCTTATGCTCCGGATATATTCCCTTATATCATTGTGTGCTTCCTGAGAAACATTAACCAACTTGTCCAGCTTTTGAGATACTATGTCAATACCTGCATTCGCAAGCTCCTTTCTTATTCCCTGAGCTTGAAGGTTAATGAATCCCAGCACCTGCCCCAGGTCGTCATGTAAATCCCTGGCAAGCCGTTCCCTCTCCTCTGTGACTGCAAGTTTCCACTGCTGCTCCATATATCGCTGCTGTTCCTGCTTTTTCTCTGTAATATCATATACCACAATAAGTCTCCCGGAAGGTATACCTCTATTGTCATTAAGGGCAAAAAGGGACGCCTCATAAATCATTGGCATTCCATCCTTATGAATAACAAATTCGCAATGGGTTATATCTCCTTCTGTGCAAGCTTTTAAAAGCGCAGGTACTTTTTCGCTCACTTCTTCAACCTTTACATCGTCAAAATTTCGAATATAATAACCTGTAATTTTTCTGAAAGCCGGATTCATGTCCAACACCCTATTCTGCATATCCAATACCATGATCCCAGCATCCATATTCTCAATAACCGCAGCCCGTGCCACGGGAACAAGATCAAAAAGCTTGTACCTGAAAATTCCCAAAGCAATAATGATACCTGCCGGTCCGAAAAAAATAGGGGTAATATCAAATCGCTTCACCGGCCAAGCCCCGAAATATATAAAACATTCGGAATTACAAAAAGGGTCATTCCGACTAACAATGACACTGCCTGCTTCCTGTAAACCGTATTCTGAAAAAATACTGTCCTTATCAGAAGTATCCATGCCAGTATATTCAGAGAATGTGAATATAAGGCACGGATATAAAAAGCAGGTCCATATTTTTTATCAATAACCGGAAAGGAACCGCTGTAATCCATGTGCATATCATATCTTATCAATCCGTGCAGTCCATCTGTCCACACAAGAATCAAAATGATTGTCGGAATAACCGCAATCCACATTATTTTTCTGCACAAACATACTGAGTATAAAGCTTAAGGCGCCCTTTGAATTTCTCCGCTTCAGAATTACATATATCCCAAGGGACAATGAAATAAATGCAGAAACAACAAGGGGCCATATATATGGTATGCATTGTATCTGCATTACATTTCACCTCATAACTCGGTTCTATTCTCTAATTATCTACTTTTTACCGTAACAAATCAAGTTTTTCATTATCTCTACCTACACAAATTTTAGCGATACCTCTCCAAGCTCCGAGAATACTACATTGAAGTCATCTCCTGCTTCTCCGGCAAGTGCGGATGCCAGAGAACCGGATAGAACTACTTCTCCTTTTTTGAGTGTTACTCCATACTCCCACAGCTTATTTACAAGCCATGCCACAGAAATGGCAGGATCTCCAAGTACATCGGCACCAACTCCGGATAATATCTTTTCCCCATTTTTATATAAAACCATTGATACGGTTTTTAGATCGATGCCATTGGGATCGACCTTTTTATTCCCCATTACATACATTGAAGAAGATGCATTATCGGCAATGGTATCTACAATATTTATTTCCCAGTCCTTAATTCTGCTGTCCACCACCTCAATTGAGGCTGATACATACTCTGTGGCTTCCATAACATCTTTTGCGGTTACATTAGGTCCATGCATATCCTTTTTAAGTACAAAGGCAATTTCCCCCTCAACCTTTGGACTAATACACTTTCTTCTCTTCAATGTACCGTCTTTTACTTCCATAAAATCAAACAACTCTCCGTAATCCGGCTGATCCACCCCAATAAATTGCTGCATTGCAAGGGATGTAAGTCCAATTTTCTTACCTGTTATCTTATAGCCTGAAGCTAAAAGACCATTATTATTTATTAGCTGTATTTCATAAGCATCCTTTATCCCAAATTCCGGATATGTTTTTGATATAGGGTTGATAGGAATACATGTCTCTTGAGCTTCCTTTAAAGCTGATGCGACCTTCCGATACAGGCTGTCTTTGTTTTTCTCCATCTTTATCATTCCCTTCAGGC
Source organism: Gracilibacteraceae bacterium (assembly GCA_012519325.1). Lineage (GTDB taxonomy): Bacteria > Bacillota > Clostridia > Lutisporales > Lutisporaceae > BRH-c25. Next base: position 7,082 of record JAAYQK010000151.1, read on the forward strand.
TTTGATCTGTCTGACACAGTCCCTTAAGGCACTAACTAAAATATTGGTATCAAGGCTATATGCTATGCCATTAAAGCCGTCCTTTATATATTTCCTTGAAGCTTCCACTGATCCGCTGAATATAAATATGAATTTTCCGGCAGCCTTGCAGACATTCAGTATCCTGTCGATCGATTCCGTAAAAACGGGATTCCTGAACTGTGCAGGTATCCCCAAGGCTATGGATAAATCGTAAGGGCCAATGAATATACCATCCACTCCTTCAATGGATACAATCTCCTCAATGTTATCCAGGCATCCCTTTGTCTCACACTGGGGTATAATCATCGTCTCATTATTGGACATCTCAAAATAATCATTAATATCCGATGCAGCATGTTCAACAAATCCATATCCCCCGCACCTTGTGGGAGCAAAGCCCCGGCGGCCGACGGGATAATACTTGCCATACTCCACCAGCTTTTTTACCTGCTCCACTGTTTCTATGTTGGGAATAATCAGGCCCTTTGCTCCTACATCAAGCATCTTCAGTACAGAGGAACGTGTGTGGTCCTTTACCCGCACAAAGGGTTCAATTCCCCTCAGTTCCGCTGCACGTATAAAATCCATGGCGCTCTCCACATCAAAGGGGCCGTGCTCTGTGTCGATTATAAGAAAATCCATCCCGGAAAGGCCTATGCACTCTACGGCAGTGGCATCACCCAATTCAAAGAATGTACCGATAACAGGCAGCCCTTTTTCCATTTTCCTTTTTATTTCGTTTTTCATTACTTTTCTCCTCGCTATCTGATAATTTTCTAAGATAGAATCTATACTCCATTGATTGAAATATTTAACATACCTGTTTCAATTAGCTTAATACATATCTTTAAATATTTTCTCTATATAATAATACATTGAAAACATGTAGAAATTCAACTGTCAATCTTCTTTTATTTTTCGAATAAAAAAGAAGGGGAGTATGGTAAAATTTCGGACAGGATGGTAAGACGGAGGTAAAAAGAGATGTCCGGAATCAGGGCGAAATATGATGAAGAATTCAAGAAAAACGCGGTATTCGACGCTTGAAGAAGAAATAAAAGCACTAAAGAGAGTATGCTGCACGGAGTATTGATATAAAGGGCAAGTCGGTCGCATGAGGCAACTATGGGGTATGTCCAACTGTGGTTGGCCAACCCCTGTATCTATTATACTTAAAGTGCGTTGTCAAGGTCGGGTAGTATTTGCTTCGCAAATCTCCATCCTTCTCTTGACAAGGGTAATTGATGCGTATATCGGCACTAAAAAAGTTGTTGCTTAACTTTCTGTCCGAAAAAATGTTGACATCCCTTGTATAACTCGACAAAATCACGGTCATCATCGGTCGATAATGTTAGTGGGTTTTCTATATTTTTCACCTGAGTAAACATTCCCTTATCAGTCCTCCTTGGCTCCTATAATCTCCATGTTCAGCCGTTATTGTTTATATTTAGTATATAGAGGGAAATTAGTAATAAATTGTCTATATTTCAATTTTACTGAAATATATTTTTGCTTACAATGTACGAGAGTACAGTCTTGTCAAAAAAATGCAAATAAATAGCCAACCCTGAAATTATCAAGGTTGGCTATTTATTTGACACTCATCACAAAATAATTAAATGTTTTGTTATTTCATAATTTTGCAAATTTTATTCGTAAACTCTACCGGATCACTGATGGGTAAACCTTCTATCAATAGCGCCTGATTGTATAAAAGGTTTGTATACAGATCCAGCTTATCCTTATCCTTTTCATAAGCTTCCTTAAGGGATTTGAAAACCTCATGATTAGTATTTATTTCCAAAACCTTATCTGCTTTGATATCCGGACTGTTAGGCATTGAATTCAGTACCTTCTCCATTTCGATAGAAAGCTCTCCATCATTTGACAGGCATACGGGATGATTTTTAAGCCTTACTGACGCTCTGACATCCTTGACCTTCTCTTTAAGAATACTTTTCATGTACTCAAACAGCTCTTTATTGTCTTTTTCCTCCGAATCGGATGAATTCTCCTTCCCTTCAGTTTCAATGCCCAGATCGCTGCTCGATACCGACTTGAACTGCTTATCCTTGTATGTCATCATCATTTTTATTGAAAACTCGTCAACATCATCGGTGAAATACAGAATTTCATAGCCTTTATCAGATACCAATTCAGTCTGGGGCAGCTTTTCAATTCTGTCAATTGATTCTCCTGCGGCATAGTAGATGTATTTTTGTTCTTCAGGCATTCTGGAAACATATTCATCCAAGGTAACCATTTTTTTCTCTTTTGAAGAATAAAACATCAACAGGTCCTGAAGAGTATCCTTATTGCTGCCAAATTCGCTGTATATTCCATATTTCAACTGTCTTCCGAAGGCTTTATAGAATATCTCGTATTTATCCCTCTCGTTTTTCAACAGATTCTCCAATTCACTCTTTATTTTGTTTTTTATATTCTTGGCAATAAGCTTCAGCTGCCTGTCATGCTGGAGAATCTCTCTTGATATGTTAAGGGAAAAATCCTCTGAATCCACAAGGCCTTTAACAAAGCTGAAATAGTCGGGAAGCAAGTCGGGACACTTGTTCATTATCATAACGCCCTTTGAGTAAAGCTCCAAGCCCTTTTCATATTCCTTTGTATAGAAATCAAAGGGCATTTTTTCCGGAATGAACAGTATTGCATTATAGCTTACAGCGCCGTCAACACTTATATGAATATGCTTTATGGGTTTGTCAAAGCCATAGTGCTTTTCAGAATAAAAATTATCATAATCTTCCTTCGTCAGTTCGTTCTTGTTCCTTTTCCATATAGGAACCATGCTGTTTATAATTTGTTCCTCTTTATAGTCCTCATACTCCTTATCACTGCCTTCCTTAAGGCGTTTGCCGGTTATATCCATTTTTATCGGATACCTGATAAAGTCGGAGTATTTCTTAATAATGGCCTTAAGCCTGTATTCTTCCAGATACTCATCATATTTTTCTTCGTCAGTGTTTTCTTTTATCTTTAATATGATATCCGTACCTACAGTCTCTTTTTTGCAGTGTTCTATTGTATAGCCCTCTACCCCTCTGGATTCCCACTTATACGCCTCATTGCTTCCAAAGGCTTTGCTTATTACTGTAACAGTATCGGACACCATAAAAGCAGAATAAAACCCAACTCCAAATTGACCGATTATGTCATGTCCGTCCTTTAACTCAATTTCTTTCTTAAATGCAAGAGAGCCGCTTTTTGCTATTACTCCAAGGTTATCGTCCAATTCCTCTTTTGTCATTCCGATTCCTGTGTCTGAAATCATGAGAGTCCTGTTTTCCTTGTCAGGAACAATCTTTATATAATAGCTATCCTTATCAAAGCTAATGGATTCGTCCGTCAACGCTTTGTAATACATCTTATCTATAGCGTCACTTGCATTTGAAATAAGCTCTCTGAGAAAAATCTCCCTGTGGGTATAAATTGAATTAATCATAAGATCCAATAGCTTCTTGGATTCTGTTTTGAATTGCTTTTTCGCCATATTAGCTTCTCCTCCCGAAAAACGTCATATATATTGTTAGCACTCTACTCATTCGAGTGCTAACCCTCTATACATTATTTATCACAATTCAAATTATGTGTCAAGACTTAATGCACAAAGAAGAATGCAACGTGAGACACGAGAAACGTCCCCATGTCCTTCCCATGTCCTTCGCGAAACGTCCCCGTGTCCCCCGTGTCCTTCTAATTAAATTTATATATCCTGCGCATGAGCCGGTACAGTCGTATTGTAAGCTTTCTCCCCGCCTTGCTGTAAGGATTGGATATTGTTCCGAGTAAGCGGTATCTCAGCCTGAAATACAGCATTTTGTTGCTCTCTTTAAGATATGACCACAAATCCTCCTTCTTCCTCATGTCCTCTTTTGTGGCGGAAATCTGCAAAAATACAGATGATATAGTCATCATCATGGAAAGATAACTTCTCATATAATTTGCCAGACGCCTGCTCGGCAGATTGTCATGGGAATTATAAGCATCTATCATAAGCTTATTTACCCTGATCTGCTGATCAATTCGTTTTACCATGTTTTTTTCGTTTACTGACTGATCTTCTCTCCCGATAAAATAGCGATACAGGTCAATATCCATATAATAAATGGTCTTTACATAGGGAAGCGGCTTGTATACAAAGAGGTTGTCCACATAAAAAGTATGCTTGGGTAATACCAGTCCGCATTCACGAAGAAACTCGGTACGATAAATGACTGAGTGCATGAGAAGATATTGAGTCGGTTTGAAGCTGCCTATTTCGTCCCAACCAAAAATACGGTTCTGAGGCAGCACATATTTATAATTTACAGTATGGCTGCTATTGTCTGAAGAATGCTCATAAACATAATTGCATACCATCATATCAGGGGCGGCGCCTTTTTCATGGAGCTCCTTCAGCTTGGACAGCACTTCCAACATTCCATCCGTATCCAGCCAATCATCGGAATCCACAACCTTGTAGTAAAGTCCGGAAGCATTTCTCAAGCCTGTATTGACTCCTTCACCATGTCCGCCGTTTTCCTGATGTATTGCTTTGACAATGCCTGGATACCGCGAAGCATAATCATCTGCTATTTCACCCGTACCATCTTTTGAGCCGTCATTAACAATTATTATTTCAACATCTTCCCCTCCGGGGAGCAAGGATTCAATACAGTGCTTCATATATGCTTCAGAATTATAGCAGGGAACCGCAAAAGTAATTATCTTCATATTCCACTCTCTTTCTTGCATAATATGCTTCGCAGCCTATACAATGATGCTGTCGGCTAACATCAGTGCTCTTTCTACAATAACATCCATATTGTAATACTTGTACTCTGCCAGCCTTCCCAACAGGTAAAAATCGTCAATAGACTCAGCAAGCTCTTTATATCTTTCATATAATACCAAATTCTCCGTATTCATTATAGCATAGTACGGTATTTCTCTTCCAGCATCAGTATATTCCCTGGGGTATTCTTTCATTATAGTAGTTTTATCAGGTACAATCTGGCCTGTAATATGCTTAAACTCTGTGATTCGTGTATAAGGCCGGTCAACTGTATAGTTTATGGTGCCCTTTGGCTGGTACCAGGTCTTTTCGTGGGTTTCAAACAAAAATTCCAAAGTCCTGTACGGCAATCGGCCGAAGCAGCAGTTAAAAAGCTCATCTATGGCACCGGTGTATATTACCCTGCCGTAAAAGGGCTTATCATTTAAAAACTTTTTGCCTCCAACCAGCTTAAGTACGGAGGCTGAATCAGTATTAAGCTGTAATTCTATATTGGGGTGGTCAATCAGCTTTTCAAAAAGAGAAGTATATCCTTCGGCAGGAATACCCTGATACTTATCCTGAAAATACCGGTTGTCATAGGAAATCAATATTGGGACCCTTGCTGTCACGGAAGGGTCTATATCTTCCGGAGCAGTACCCCATTGCTTTTGTGTATAGTGCATGAATACATTCTCATAAATAAAGTCTGCAAGTTCAAGCAGTTCACTGTCTGTCTGTCCTCTCAGCTCAGATATTGTTACTCGTTTTTCCCATCCATAAACCGATATGAGCTTTTGCTCCAGCCTTTTTGCTTTGGCATGTTCAAAAGACAAGTAGAGAGAATTAAGGTTAAAGGGAACAGGAATCCGTTTTCCATAAATATCAGCCAGAACCTCATGAGAGTAATTCCTCCACTTTGTAAATCGTGAAAGATAGTCAAACACACGGCTGCTTTGAGTATGAAAAATATGAGGCCCGTAATTATGTATGAGTATTCCGTCGTTGTTGTATGAATCATAGGCATTGCCTCCAATATGACTGCGTTTGTCAATAATCAAAACCCTTTTCCCGCCCCGTTCTGCATGTTCCCGGGCTATAACAGCTCCTGCGAAACCACAGCCTACAACAAGGCAATCCCATTCATTTTTCATTTGTTAAAATAACCTCCTGCACTTATCAAATGCTCCTCTTAATTGTTCATGAAATGCACATATTCTTCTTTCAAATGAAAATACTAATAAAAATGAAATGAATATGAGGTAATACTATGAGTCATTTGCATGGCAACAACAAGGAACATGATATATTTAGAGCACCTTCATGGTTTTTAAAGGCACGGCATGCAATATACTATATTCTCGGCATTATTGAGGTGCTTCTTGCATTTCGGTTTGTTTTCAAGCTTCTGGGAGCCAATCCGGAAAGCGGATTTGTTTCATTTTTATATTCCGTTTCAGGAATCTTTACTGCACCGTTTTCCGGAATTTTTGACCCTTTTGTATCACCGGGCCTTTCTGCGAAATCCATTTTTGATCCCGGTACCATTGTCGGAATGTCAGTATATGCAATAATTGCCCGGGGCCTTGTAGGCCTTATCAGACTTAAAGCGGTAAAAGGGGGATACTGATTTTTTCAGTATCCTTTATCAATATCCACTATGTTCAGGAGTGTTTCTCCCGTTATATACCTTCTCAGATTCTCATAAACGATATTAAATCTTCTTTCGGTTCTCATCTCGGATATCCAGGAATTATGGGGTGTAACGATTACATTACTCATTTCCCACAGGGGGCTTTCCGCAGGCAAGGGTTCCTCCTCAAACACATCCAACGCTGCACCAAAAATATTGCCTTCTCTGAGTGCCTCTACAAGAGCAGTCTCTTTTACAATACTTCCTCTTGCAATGTTTACCAGGCAAGCACCCTTTTTTATATAATTGATGTTGTTCTCATTAATTAAATGATGAGTCTCCTTTGTATATGGAATTGAAAGCACCACCACATCAGACTGGGAAAGAACATACGGCAGTTTCTCCATTGGAAAGCACTCATTGAAATACTCCGCTCTTCTGCCGGTAGAGTTTATTCCTATAATATTTACATCAAAACCCTGAAGTCTTTTTGCTGCCTCTGCAGCTATACTTCCTGTGCCTATAAAACAGACAGTTTTATTATAAAGCTCCAAAATTGTTGTATCTACTTTCCACTTTTTTTCTCTTTGCTTATTATAAAATTCCTTGCTGTTTTTCATAAGCTCAAGGATTTTCATTACAATCCATTCGCCCACCGGTATTGAAAAACCTGATCTGTTATTTGTGACAATTATTCCTTGCTCTTTTACCTTTTGCTTAGGAATCTGATCTATACCGACGCTGAAAAGTTGTATCCATTTTAGCTGCTTAAGCTTTGAAATATCAAGGTTAGTAAAGGGATTATAGCAAACAAGCGAATCCACATTGCAAATTTCGTCCCTGTAGGATACTTCATCTTCGCCTATATATACAACCTCATATCCCAGCTCTGAAACTGACTTCATTTTTTCTTCACTGAATCTTTTTGTAAATAAAACCTTCATATAAATACCTCATCAATTGTTAATTAGATGTATTAATTATACATTAAGAATATGTCTAAATAAATAGCTGAGAGTAATTTATTACCTCAAATTCCTCCTCATGTTCATTGATAAACTTGATAATCTCTTCAGGCTTATCCTCACCGTATATCATGCCAAACCCGTCATCTCCTTCTCCGATTTTATGCAATATAAAAAGAATTGTTTTCGGTTCTTCAAAGGATTGTACCAGTATATCCTTCACTTTGTCAGGAGATACATTCGTCAGCAGGTTGACTGTGATAACCGGAAAGTATTCAATTTTATCCTTATCCAATATTATTATGTTATCAGAAGTCCTGACATTTTTATATCCTGCTGCTTTCAAACAATTAATTATGAAAAGGATACAGGTATGCTTCCCTTTCATAATCTATAATTATCGTCGGACGGTAATGGCTGCTGTTAAAAAAAGCATATGCCTTATTGGCTGCAGGTTCATTATAATTGCGAAGGGGAGAATAATCCCCGCAAATAAGCTTCTTTGCGTCTTCCTTCGTTATGCCGGCTGACTCTTTAAGAGTCATACTGCCGAATTTGTTTTTTATCTCCAGTTTTACAGTATCAGTGCTTATATTGTATATGCGGAGCCGTATCTTCTTTCTTATGCTGTGGCCTGTGATTTTCTCATAGTAATCCCTGTTGCCCATAGTATCGAAGTACTGGCTTCTGACCCAATAAGAGCCTGTGCTATTTCCATTTGAATCCCGATGCATGGAGCTTTTCAGAAAAAGCCTTAATTCGGCAGCCTGCCTTTTACTAATAAAGTATTTTATTTCATGCCTGTACATTTCCACCCCTCCGAAGCTTTACAACTTATAGCAATTGTTCGTTCTCATCACTTTATACCAATATTCATTGTTAAAATAAAAAGTCACTATTCCTTCCAGGAAGAAGAGTATTCTCAGAAATTGAAAAAATGCCATATCAAAAATAATCATAAAATACAGGGGGCCTGCTCTTAACGAAGGTGTATCTTTCTTTGCACCTTTTATAGCTATAACGGAATAAAAGATATTGAATATAATTGTTGTCAAGTAATAAATAAACTGCTTTAACGGAAAACCATACGCTATTTTCACAAGTACCAGAACAACATTGATAATAAACACTATAGTTGCGAATGAATTGCTTAGCAGCGCATCTACTATTATCATAAAGGACAAGTTGTTGTTAAAAACATTCCTGAATAAGAAGCTGCTGTTATTCAATACGGCACTGATAAATCCCTTTTGCCAGCGCACCCGCTGTCTTATCAATTCTCTCAGGCTTTCCGGGCATTCTGTATAGCATACGGCATTTCTTGTATAAACAACCTTTTTATTATGCTTCTTTGCATACTCCTGAAGCCTTAAGGTAATATCAATATCTTCCCCTAAGCCTGCTTTGAAACCGCCTATTTCAATAATAATATTCCTCCTGAATACACCGAAGGCCCCTGAAATTATGCTTAATGCATCATTGTATGCAAGGGATGCTTTGTATATATAGAAGCCTTTTATGTAATCCAATACCTGCATCATAATTACAATTCCAGGTTTTCTGTACAGCTTGAACATCTGCATTATATGAACGACACCCCCTGATGCAATTACATCTTCATCATCAAAAGCGGTATTCATGTTTATTAAAGCGTTTTTTTCCAGTACGCAATCCCCATCCATTGTTACAATCAATTCTTTTTTTGCAAATAGCACTCCGGTATTAAGGCTGTCGACTTTTCCGCTGCTATATTTGTCAATTACGTTAATAAAGGGATATCTTCCGGATTTGTATAATCCCCTTACTTTATTTGGCAGTGGTTCCTCAATGCCTGTATCCCAATGCCGCAATTCAAGGAGTTCATGCAATACGTCAAAGGTATTGTCTTTTGAACCGTCATTAATGAATATTACCTCCAAATCATCATATTCAATATTTAGCAAGCCTTCAACAGTGTACTTTAGTATCGGAGCTTCATTGTAGCAGGGCACTATAATCGACATTCCCCTTTGCCTAACCGGGTACAACGCTTTTCTGTCCCTGAATTTATATGAACTTAATAAATGAAATATTAAAAAAATGTACTGGAAAATAGAATAAGATAAAACAGCATGTTTAATTCCTGCCTTTCTTGAATATAGGCTCCAAATGGGCAGAATAAATAATGAATTTTTTAGGAAAAACAGTGCTGCCATCAGGATTTCCAGGCCAGTCCCCTCCAATAGCCTGATTTATTATTATATACATATACTCCCGCGGTACTTCCTTGGTTGTAGAATACACCTCGGTATCATCTATGTACCAGGTAAGTGATTCTTCCGTCCATTTCAAAGCAACTAAATACATGTCCTTTACCGGTACATCATACGCAAAATAATCGGAATCCCGCACGCCATCCTCCTTAAAATGAACTACTCCGTAAAAAGTATATGGTTCACTTCCTATCATTTCAAATAAACCAATTTCCGGAAATGAATCCCCGTCCACAGGCATAAACCATATTGCCGGAAAAATACCCTTGCCTTCGGATATCCCGATTGTAAATTCAAAATAACCGTATTTAAATGCACTAGTACTTTCCACAAGCCCTGATGTGTACATTTTACCTTCTTTTTTTTCTTTACTTGAAATAATTTCAACAGTATCTCCTTTAATCACAACATTGTCTTTGCTATAGAACTGAAGCTCATTATTATAGCTGTCTCTCCTTTCAATAGGCTTCCAAAGAGGCTCTTCGTATTCCTGTTCATCCTGTGGTATATTTATATTTGCTTCTTCTTTAATCTGCTGAAAAGCAGTCTTTGATTCAGTCAGAAGCATAAGCAATATACTTGCCAGGAACAACAGAGGAAATATGACTTTAAGCATCCCTCTACCCATAACAATACCTCTATACTTTAATCCAAAAAAGCGGTAATCTTATGTATATGTGTATTCAATCAAGCTCTCAATTTACTACATTAATCTAAAAATAAGCAAAAAAAAAAGTTTCAGATAAGCTCCTTTATCGCAATTCCTTCTTTTATTTCCGGAAGCTTGACCCTATTATCTACTGCCTTCTTAATTTTCATGGGCAGGCTAGGATCTCCGAATACAACAGCCCCGGTTATTATACCATTCTTTATTAATAGCTTTATGTATCTTCCGCTCTCAAAATCAGCTTCCACAACGGGTAAGGAGTCTTCTGAAAATACATCTCCGATTGAGAACATTGTTATCCCTTTTATCTTGAGGCTTGTATAAGGGTGAATCTCAGAATATTCAGCTTTCCCTCCTGCTGCATTAGCTCCTGCAATTTTACCCTGTTCAACAGCAATAGGCCATATGCCATAGCTTTTACCCTTATATTCAGCTATGTCACCTGCTGCATATACGCCCTCAATATTTGTTTTCATATGTTCATCCACAATTACAGACCTGCCTATATTTATGCCTGAGCCTGCCAAAGGTTGTATATTTGCCCTGACTCCCACAGAAAGTATTACAAAGTCTGATTCTATTTTTGTTCCGTCACTAAGCTTGACATATTCTGCTCCAGTATCCCCTGCAATTTCCTGTACCTGTGAATTCAGATAAATTTTAATGCCTTTACCGGATATTTCTCTGTATAATAATTTTGCTCCTTCTTCATCAATCTGATTTGGAAGCAGCCTGCTTGAATTATGTATAACATTGACATCACAGCCAAGCTGCTTTATTGCCCAAGCCATCTCAAGTCCTAAAAGCCCTCCTCCTATTATTGTGCACTTTTTTCCGTCACCGGACAATCTCCTTATTTTATCAGCATCAGCCACATTACGTACGGGAAAACAGTTTTCCAATTCTACTCCGGGAATAGGAGGGACATTTCCGCTGCTCCCGAGTGTAATAACCAGCGAATCATAATCATAATTTCCCTTATCTGTAATTATTGTTTTATGTGCAGCATCAATCCCTGTAATCCTGGTGTTCTTTTTATGGGTTATCCTGTTCTTTTCATACCAACTGTCATCATAAGGAAAAATTTCTTTATATGAAGCTGTACCGGATATATAGTCGGGAAGCCTGGTTCTCACATATGTATTTGTATTCAAGGCTTCCAGCATCACAATACTGCTGTCCGGATCCTGCTCTCTTGCTGCCTTTGCAGCATTCAATCCGGCAACCCCACCACCGGCAATTACTATTTTCCTGCTCATAATAACATTCCTTTCTCTATCTATCTTATTTTGATATATTTCCATTTCCCCGTTCTAAATCTGAAGTAAACGAACGCCCATCTGACAAATTGGTCTATCAATAAGGCTATCCACGCTCCGGCCAAGCCATAGCCCATAATACTGACAAATATATAAGCGAATACCACTCTTACCATTAACACACCCACAGTAGTGGATACCAATGGCCAGAAAGTATCTCCCGCACCCCTCATGGCTCCTGCCAATATGAACTGGGATGATTGGAAGGGCTGGGCTACTGCAATTATTTTCATCGCGACAGAAGAATTCCTTATAATCATCGGGTCCCCTGAATACAGTCTCACAAGCTGCGGTCCAAAAAAGAAAAATATTACTGCCATAAATGTAGAAATTATTGATCCCATTTTTCGGGTTTTCCTGGCATACTCCTCTGCCATATCAAATTTCCCTGCACCCAAGGACATGCCTACCAAAGAAGAAGCTGCTATACCAAAGGCCTGGCCCGGCTGAAAAGAAAGACCCAATATGTTTAATGCTATCTGATGGGCAGCATAAATTACAGTTCCCAATTCGGCAACTATCCTGACAAAAAGAAGTATACCCGTTCTCAATACCAATTGCTCAAAGGATGCCGGTACGCCTATTCTAAACAAATTATATAAAATTCTCTTATTTACCTTAAAAGGCTTATTGATATTGAATCTTACTACGCTCTTCCCTTTTAAGACATATCCGAATATTAGTATGCATGCAATTGCATTCGACAATGCGGTAGATATGCCTGCTCCCGTAATCCCAAGCCTCGGAAATCCCAACAAACCATATATCAATACTGCATTTCCAAAAACATTCAAGAAATTACATCTCAAGTTTATCATCATTGGGACTTTTGTTTCGCCTATTCCCCTTAACGCCGCTGAAATTGCCATATTAAAGGATTGGAATATAAAGCTTATCATGATTATTTTGAAATAGCTTCTCCCGACTTGCAGGGTGTCTGCCTGAGCGCCCATAAAGGTCATGATGGAATCTGTAAAGACTAACCCCAGTATAGACAGGGGGATTACAAGTACCAGCATACTTAACAGCATAACATGCTTCAAGGTTGTTTCTATCTTTTCCTTTTGATTGGCACCAAAATATCTTGCAATCATTGCTGTTCCACCGACATTCAAAGCCTGTACAAGAGATAAGCCTATAAAGAGCGGTTGATTGGTCATTCCAACGGCAGCTACTGAAGCAGCCGCCAAAGCATTATCACTCATCCTTCCCAACATCATCATGTCTATCATTCCAAATAGCGATCCTAAAAGAAGTTCTGTCAGCACCGGCCAAGCAATCCTTAAAACCTCGACATCAGTTTTATTTTTAATTTTTAAAAAATTTATCTGTTTTTCCTTATCAACATTTACGTCACTCATTACTACTATCCCTTTGCATGTTAATCTTTACTACAATAATTATTATACCACACCCCACTACCCATACCAAACGAAAGCAGCAGGGACAATTTGATATGTTCCCCACTGCTTTCTACAACCATCAGTCACAGTCGTAATATGCTTTATAAAACAGTGCCATATACTCATCCTTGGTTATTTTCCTCGGATTGCTGTTATTTGAACCATTCTTTTCGGACATTTCTGCCAGTAGTACAAAATCATCGGTATTGACATTTAAAGACCTTATTCCGGGCAGCCCTATTTCCTTTGACAATTTCTTTATGTGCCCAATACCTTTTACTGCCGCCATGTAATCATCTTTTTCCTTTATTCCCATTGCCCTTGCTATTCTGGCATATTTACACACTGCAGCCGGCAGGTTGTACTCCATGACATAAGGAAGCAATATGGCATTGCACATCCCATGAGGTGCATCATATAAACTTCCCAATGCTTCCGCCATGCAATGCACTGAAGCTACATCGGCATGGCTGAAAGATAATCCCGCCATCAGGCTTCCCATCATCATTTTGTCCCTTGCGGCTAAATTCCTCCCGTTCTTAACCGCTTCTTCTAAATTGCCGGATATATATTCTACGGCATACAAGCCTACTGCTTCTGCAATCGGCTCAGTACAATTTGCCGTATACCCTTCTATAGCATGAGTCAAAGCATCTATACCTGTTGCGGCCGTTATCAGCGGCGGTACGCTCAAGGTCAGTTCGGGGTCTATTATTGCTGTTTTGGCTGCTATGGCAGTGCTTTTTATTGTAAATTTGACTTTTTCCTTTGTATCTGTGATAACTGAAGAAAAGGTTATCTCACTGCCAGTACCGGCTGTAGTCGGTATTGTTATCAAGGGCAGGCAGTCATTTTTTATTTTACCCTTCCCCTTATAATCTCTGACCTTCCCCCCCTGCCTTACTAAAACAGATACTGCTTTAGCCGCATCTATAGGGCTTCCGCCTCCAAAAGCCAACAGCGTATCAACTGATTCAACCCTGGCTTTTTCGGCACATGCTTCCACATTATAGTCCTTTGGATTGGCTTCGATTTCATCATATATGATAGATTTCATGCCTTCAGTTCTGATTATTTCTTCAATCCTTTTTACCATCCCTGCGTTAACAAGACCCCCATCGGTTATTATCATTACTTTTTTCGCTTTCAATAACCTCAGTTCTTCTCCCAGTACTTTCAGTATGCCTGCTCCATACCTTATCTTGGTTGGCAGTACAAATTCAAAGGGATTGATCATACCGTTCCTCTCCTTAATCCATTAAATGATTATTCTCTCCCATTCCAGCAGTATGTACATACTTTATCCATACCTATTCCTATTGTCCCAATCATATTATGGATGTTCTGGTATTTCAGAGTTGTGAAACCTCAAATATACTTAATATAGTTACATTTTTACAATAAATTTGCAAGCTTTTTTTATTTTCTTATAAAAGACATCTAAAAATAATACTTTCATGAACAAAAATAACAGCACCCCATTCTTTTACAGAGTGGAGTGCCGTTTATGTGAGAAGCAATTACTTTATACTATCAGCGTTCTTCTCTGAAATATGGAATCCCACACGCCTTTGGGCCTGCCTTTTCCCTTGACTTTCTCATTGACACTACAACAAGCACGGTGATTGTCACTAAATACGGCAGCATGTCTATGAAATATTGGGATACATTGATCCCCAAATTTTGAATTCTAAAGCCTATGATGTCCAAACCACCGAAGAGATAAGCTCCGAAGATTGCCTTATAGGGGTTCCAAGTGGCGAAAATAACCAATGCTACGGCTATCCAACCTCTCCCCGCTGTTACACCCTCTTGCAAGGCAGGTACATAAACTAGGGACAGATATGCTCCTCCTAAACCGCAGAGTGCTCCACCCAACAGGGTATGAAAATACTTATATAATGTAACATTTATTCCGGCAGCATCTGCTGCACCGGGATTCTCCCCTATAGATCGCAGGTTCATTCCCACACTGGTTTTAAAAAGGTAAATGCCCAGAAGTATAGCAGTCAAATAACCCAAATAAACAAAAACATCCTGCCTGAACAGTACCTGACCAATAAAGGGAATATCACCCAATACCGGTAAGCTATACGGTCTGAAAAACATTCTCAGCTTTTCGGGAGCTATCTGACCTATAAGATCCTGACCCACAAAATCCGCAAACCCTGAACCGAATATTGTAAGTGTCAAACCGGAAACAATTTGATTTGCCCTCAAGGTGATTGTCAAAAAGGCATAAATCAGTGCACCACCTGCTCCTGCAATCATTGCCGCTAGTAATGCCAACACAGCACTTTCAGTAGCCAATCCGACCATGAATCCAATAACAGCACCCATCAGCATCATGCCTTCAACCCCAAGATTCAGATTTCCCGAACGCTCTGTTATAATTTCTCCCAGTGTGGCAAATAAAAGGGGCGTTCCTGCAACAATAGCCGCATGGAGAAAGGATACAGCCGCTTCCATAATCAACTTGCCCCCTTTCCTGCGGTAGTTGGATGTTTTATAGCAAATACAAACTTATAACGTACAAAGAACTCACTGCCCAATACAAAGAATAGAATTAAACCTTGAAGTATTTCCGCTGCTGACTGGGGTATACCAAAAACAGTCTGAATGTACGATCCTCCCTCCAGCAGAGCAGCGAAAAGAAAAGATACTATCAATATTAGCGGTGCACTTAGAGCAGCCAACCAAGCGGTTATTATAGCAGTATATCCGACACCTCCTGTTATTTCCACGGACAATGTGTAGTTAACAGCCGAAGCCTGTATCATACCGACCAGACCGCAAAGACCGCCTCTGAGCATTATGGCTATTAGTATCGTCTTTTTTATGTTAATGCCTGCATAACGTGCCGTATTTATGCTTTCACCTATAACAGCTATTTCATAACCTTTTTTTGTATGATTGATAAATATGTAGACTGCAACTACCAATATAAGTGCAAACACCCAGCCAATATGTACTCCTAACAGCTTGGGCAGGACCGCATTTTCAGGAAAATTAGCGATTTTGGGAAATCCCAAGGAATTGGGATCCCTCCATGGTCCATACTGTAAAAACATGACCCATTTAAGTGCGATATAATTCATCATAAGAGTGACTATAGTCTCATTAGTCCCCCACTGTGCTTTAAAAAATGCCGGTATAAGCGCCCATAGCCCTCCTGCCAGCATGCTGGCCAGTATCATTACCAGAAGCAGCACAGGTTTGGGCATATCATTCATGTACAATGCGAAGTAACTGGCTGCAAAAGCTCCCATTGCTATCTGCCCTTCGCCGCCTATATTCCAGAACTGCATTTTGAAAGCTATCCCAATTCCCAGGGATGTAATCACCAACGGTATCGTTTTTACAATGGTCTCTTTTACCCTATAGGCAGTGCCGAATGCCCCTTGTACCATTTTTAAATATACATCTATAGGATTAAGTCTCAGCAGCAGAATAAAAAGTGAAGAGGCTGCAAGAGCCAGGATCATAGCACCTATCCTTATTAAAGCTGCTTTCATTCTGCCGGGTTCGCTTTTTTTAATAGCTCTAATTGTAATTGGCATTATCATACTCGCTCTTTTCCCCCTCTCTATTTAAATTTACTGCTCCTGTCATCATCAAACCTATTGTTTCCTTTGTAGTATCCCTTGCATCAACTATCCCGGTTATTTCACCCGCACATATCACCATAATTCTGTCGCAAAGCTCCAAAAGAACGTCCAGGTCTTCCCCTATATACAATACTGCGACCCCCTTCTGTTTTTCTTCATTGAGAAGATCGTATATCGTATAGCAGGAGTTTACATCAAGGCCTCTCACGGGATATGCCGTTATAAGAACCTGCGGCTTTGAGTCCAGCTCTCTTCCCAATAATACCTTTTGGATATTGCCCCCGGAAAGCATACGTACAGGATGTTTTATCCCGGGTGTCTGAATGCTAAGCCTTTCAATAATCTCCATGGACTTTTGCTCTGCCGGCTTTCTGTTAATAAAGATGCCCTTCTGTTTTTGATATAGCTTAAGCACGACATTGTTTACGATATCCATTGAAGCAACCAATCCCATTCCTAGCCTGTCCTCAGGAATGAAGCTCAGGCTTATTCCTTTAGTTATTATCTCTGCAGGTGATTTGCCTACCAGATTCTCTCCGTTGAAAATAATCTCTCCCTGCTTTACAGGATGCAAGCCTACAATAGCTTCACATAATTCCTTCTGTCCGCTGCCGGCAATCCCTGCAACACCCAGTATTTCTCCCGAATATATTTCGAAATTCATCCCTTTAAGCACTTCAACGCCTTCTACATTTACAGCACTTAGATTTCTTACCTCTATAGCAACCTTGCTTTTCTCAGTCTCTATTCTCTTAATGGACAGGTCCACAGGGCATCCCATCATAAGCTCCGCCAGATGCTTCGGGTTGGTGGCCGACTTCTCCACCGTCTTTACTGTTTCTCCCTTACGCAGGACAGTGATACGATCTGCAACCTCCATAACCTCGTTCATTTTGTGTGTAATAAAGATTACCGCACATCCTTCTTCCTTCATCTTCCTCATGATTTTGAAAAGCTTTTCTGTTTCCTGGGGTGTCAATACCGCAGTAGGCTCATCCAAAATCAGTATTTCAGCTCCCCTGTACAACACCTTAAGTATTTCCAGAGTCTGCTTTTCACCCACCGACATGTTGTATACCTTTTTGTCCGGATCAATATCCAGGCCAAAGCGGACCGTCATCTCCCTTATCTTTTCTGAAAGCGCCTTTTCATTCAAAAAAAAGCTGTTTTTTTGCCCAAGAATTATGTTCTCCTTGGCAGTCAGTACATCTATCAGCTTGAAATGCTGATAGATCATGCCTATTCCAGCTTTTATCGCATCCTTTGGTGCTGCAAACTGTACCTCCTCGCCTTTAATAAAAATAGAACCGCTGTCGGGGGTATAAACCCCTGACAGCATGTTCATCAATGTACTTTTTCCCGAGCCGTTCTCTCCCAGCAAGGCATGTATCTCACCCTGACTGACGGACAGGTTAACATTTCTGTTTGCAACTACCTTTCCGAAGGATTTATTTATGTTCTTCATTGAAATATAGTTGTTTTCCATAATCATTTCCTATCCTGATTTATTTTATCTTGCCTTCCACTCCCTGCACAAACCAGTCAACGCTCATTATTTCATCAAAGGTCATCTTAGAACCCTCAGGTACTCTAACAGCACCTGTCTGATCCTTTATAGGGCCTTGGAATACATAGAAGGAGCCGTCTATAATCTTTGCCTTAGCTTTGTCAACCGCTTCCTGTGTGCCGGGAGCAACATTGTCTGTAAGCGGAGCCAGATCAACAAGCCCGTCTTTCATATTACCGTAGTAGTTTTCCTGCTTCCAGTTTCCGTCTATTATTCTCTTCACTTCTGCAGCATAGAATTTACCCCAGTTCCATATGGGTGCTGTCAGATATGCATTTGGTGCTGAATCTCTTGTATCCAGGTCATAGCCTATAGCCCAAACACCTTTTTCTTCAGCTGCCTGTTGTGTAGCGGTTGTATCCTGATGCTGTGTCAATACATCGCAGCCTGCATCCAATAAAGCCTTTGCAGCTTCCTTTTCCTTCGCCGGATCATACCAGGTATGGGTCCAGTTTACCTTTACTTTTACATTCGGGTTAACTGACTGTGCACCAAGGGTAAATGCATTGATTCCCCTTACAACCTCAGGAATCTCAAAGGCTGCCACATAACCAAGGTTATTGTTCTGGGTCCTAAGGCCTGCAACTATACCTGCAAGGTATCTTGCCTCTTCCATAGCTCCGAAGTAATTGCTGAAGTTCGGACCACTCTTGTAGCCTGAGCAGTGATAGAATTTAACGTCCGGATGAGCCTGTGCGGCTTTTTCAGTGTAATCCATATGTCCGAAGGAGTTGGTGAATATTACCGTACATCCCTGATCGATCAAGTCATTGATTACCTTTTCGCATTCGCTGGATTCAGGAACTCCTTCCTTAAACATTGTAACAACCTTGTCCCCAAGCTGCTCTTCAAGATATACCCTGCCTTCATCATGAGCCTGGGTATAACCCCCGTCATTAGCAGAACCTATGTAGACAAAACCTACCTTAAGCGGTTCGGCCTTTGGCGTTTCCTCAGGTGCATCCCCCCCTGCCTCTGGCGGTGCAGCAGGTTCTTGTTTCGGTGCACATCCCGTGAACGCTGCTGCAAACAACAGGACAAGCACTAGTAGTAAACTAACAGTTTTCCTCATATTGATTACTCCTCCCTTATTTGATTTAGTAGTTCATGCAAAATCATGAAACTGTTGGTAACAAGATTTTGCAAATGTATCTTGAAGGGTATCAGTCCCTTACAACCAAAATGAATTGATTAATCAATCAAAATATTACTGTATAATTATACATCTTTATTCAAAGATGATAATCCCTTCTTTCATGGATTTTATGACAGCCAGGGACTCTATACGAACTCCCTTCTGCATCAGCGCTTCTCTTCCCTTTTGAAAGCCCTTTTCTATAACGATTCCGACACCTGCAACTCTGGCACCGGCTTGACGTACTATATCCACCAACCCTGAAGCAGCTTTGCCGTTAGCCAGAAAATCATCAATTATGAGAACATTATCCTCTGGTGAAATGTATTTCTTGGAAACGCGGATGTTATAGCTCTTCTGCTTTGTAAATGAGTACACTTCGCTCTGGTAAGTATCCGAATCAAGATTCAATGCCTCATACTTTTTTGCAAAAACCACAGGCACACTGAAATACTGTGCAGCTATGCATGCCACAGCGATTCCCGATGCCTCCACCGTCAATATTCTGCTTATATTCTCATCGCTGAATCTTTTCTTAAATTCTTTTCCCATCTCATTGAACAACTCTATGTCCAGCTGATGGTTAAGAAAGCTGTCCACCTTGACAATACTATCTCCGATAACTATTGCGTCCTTTAATATTCTATTCTTCAGAAGCTCCATTATTCTCCCTTTCTTCAATGACTGTCCGTATATTATGCGTGTGAAGCTTGTACCGATTAAGAAAAGCCCTAAATAAAAACCCCCAGAATTAATTTATATCTGGGAGTTTATATGTAGATTTGAATTTTTGGTGTACTTTATAACCGCTGACATGGAATATCCGCAGCATAATAGTGAAACACGAAAAATCAGAAAATCTAATATATAAACAACCCGTAGTCCGGTAATTCAAGGTTACCTGGTAGAAACACTCAGACCATATTTCTAAGCATATACAAGTTGTCAGCTTCATGCAGAAACTACTATTAGATCATATTCAGCCGGCAGCAAAACCATAATATTTGCAGCAGTAGAACATAGAGTACAGGCACTATTTTGACTGCTTATTTTTCTTAATTCTTACACATAGTATTCACATCTACATAATATTTTACATTAAAAGCCTTATGAATGCAACAAGCTAATTGCTTAATGCCGCTCATTCATTCAAAACCCTTTTGACTGCATTGAAGATTTTGTTGTAACCTGTGCAACGGCACAAATGCCCTGAGATCTCACGCTTTATCTCCTCATCGGTGTATTTCCTGCCGGTTTGTGTAAGTGCAGTTGCAGTAAGCACAAGTCCGGGGGTACAGAAACCGCACTGTACGGCACCCTCGTCCACAAAAGCCTGCTGGACCCTGGACAATTCCCCAGCCTTTGAAATCCCTTCAATTGTAGTAATTCTCTTGCCGTTAGCCCAAACCGCAAGGTAAATGCATGAATTCACCGGAAGCCCTTCCACCAGTACTGTACATGCTCCACACTCTCCTACGGAGCAGCCTTGCTTGACTCCGGTAAAATGAAGCCTGTTTCTCAGCACCTCAAGCAGTGATTCTCTTATATCAACCTCAAGGGAATAATTCTTGCCGTTTACCACCATGCTTATCTTTTCATAATTATCCAATATCTTCACCCCCGTCTCTGATTACGGCTTCCTTCAATGCTCTGAATACCAGTACTTCGATTAAATGCTCCCTGTAAGCCTTTGAAGCCCTCCAAGAGTCCCTTGCTCTTGATGCTCTTACTGCATATCTGCCTATTTCCCTTATGATTTCTGAAGATGTTTCCTTTCCTATGGCATAAGCCTCAGCTTCCCTACACCTTATGGGTACAGGAGCTGCGACTCCGAGGGCTATCCTGACATCAGTGAACTTGCCCCCTGCAGTTTTGCATACGACAGATACCCCAAGCATTGCGATATCCATTGCTTTTCTTGTACTGTGTTTTATATAGCAGCCGCTGGTTTTCCTATAGCCGGTTTCAGGAATCAATATTGCAGTAAGTATTTCGGCCGGCTGCAGGTTTACTTTTCCCGGTCCTGCATAAAATTCTTCAATTGGTACTGTTCTTTCGCCTTCACGACTTAAAAGCTTCAGTTCCGCATTGTAAGCAAACAATGTGGTTGCACTGTCTGCCGACACGGCACCATTACAAATATTTCCTCCAATTGTAGCCATATTTCTTATCTGCGGACCCCCAACGGATACTGCTGCTTCCGACAGGACAGGCAAATGCTCGTTTATGATGCTGCTCCTGAAAATTTCAGCAAAAGTGGCCATTGCCCCGATGGAAATAGTGCCATTATCCATAATCCTAATATCAGCCATCCCCGGTATGTTTCTCAGACTTAAGAGAGCGATCTCCTCCAGAGCACCGTTACGCATCTGTACCAGTACATCCGTACCTCCTGCTATTATCTTAAGATTGGGGTTATTGCTGAGCATTTCTATAGCTGCCTCAAGGGTATCAGGACTTTCAATACCTACAATATCATACATTCCCATATCTCCTTTCTACAGCAATCCGTTTTGCTTAAGCTTTTCAAAAACTGTCTGAGGTGTCATAGGTATTTTATTGAATGCAATGCCTGTGGCATTCAGAACCGCATTTCTGACAGCAGGTGCGGTAGAAATCGTTGTATTCTCACCCAGGGATTTTTGCCCTACCGAACCTTCGGGATCAGGTATTTGTACGAATGCATACCCCACATCCGGAGTATCCATAATTGTCTGGAGCTTGTAATCCAGGAAATTATTATTAAGGGGCCTGCCTGTATTTGTATCGAACAACAGCTGTTCAGACAATGCATATCCAAGGCCCATGCTCACGCCTCCATGGACCTGGCCTTCAGCAAGCAGAGGATTGATTATCACCCCTGAATCATGCACATTATATATCTCAATTATCTCTATCCTTCCCGTCTCCATATCCACCTCTACCTCTGCAAAGGTAACTCCGTACGCCATTGCATTGGTTCTTACATTGGCAGAAGCATTTCCCTCAATAGGTGCAGCATTTAATCTGTCATAATAGGATTCCATAGCGATATCTTCAAGGGTGCAGATTTCGCTGCCCGATTTCCTTTCTACTATCCTTGCGGATTTAATATCCATCTCTTCTATGCTTAATCCGGTCTTCCATGCTGCTATTTCAAGAACCTTTCTTTTTGCTTCCTCTGCCGCCTTTTTCACTGCCGCACCCGAAACAAAGGTCTGCCTTGAGGCATAAGCACCCAAGTCAAAGGGAGTAATATCCGTATCCTGCTGTGAAACCACATGGACCATGTCATAGGGCAAACCCAATACTTCAGCTGCTATCTGGGACAAAACGGTATCGCTTCCCTGTCCGATTTCAGTTGCTCCGACCTGAAGCTGTACCGAGCCGTCCTGGTTCATAACAACCCTTGCTCCTGCTATTTCAAAGCCGTGAGGATAGGTACCCGAAGCATAGCTGAAGCAGGCCATACCCAGGCCTCTTCTTTTTATACCTTTCTGTTCCTTGTATTTTTCCAGCTTCTCATCCCATTTAATAAGCTGTTTTCCTTTTTCAATGCATTCCCGAAGTCCAAAGGTTCTTACCACAATATCCGAATGAGGATCCTTTTTCCCAACGCTAATCAGGTTCTGCTTCCTGAATTCTATGGGATCTATTTTCATTTCCCGGGCTATATCCTCTATATGGCTCTCCAGGGCATAAAATATCTGGGGGCAGCCGTATGCCCTCATGGCTCCTGCCGAAGGCAGATTGGTATATACCGTCTTCGGCTCATATTTCATGGAATTGAAGTCATATAACAGCCTGAACTTTCCACCGGCGCTCAGTGCGACTGTATGCCCATGGGAGGCATAAGCTCCGTTATTGCATATAGGTTTCATATGGAGACTTAACAGTTTTCCTTCCTTTGTAACCGCTGTCTTCAAATACAGCTTCATAGCATGTCGGGTTCTTGTATCGACAAAGCATTCTTCCCTTGTCAATGCGAAGCGTACAGGCCTTCCATTCACTGCAAGGGACATGGCTGCTGCAAGGGGTTCTACAACAACATCCTGCTTGTTCCCAAAACCTCCTCCGATGTAAGGCTTGATGACCCTAATCTGTCCCCATGGCACACCAAGGGCTTGGCCGACAATCCTTCTTGCTATGTGCGGTATCTGTGTTGAAGAAACAATGACTATCCTTCCGTCAGCATCCACGTATGCGTATGCGCTTTGAATCTCCAGATGGCAGTGCTGCACAATACTTGTTTCATAAACTCCCTCGAAAATATAGTCGGCTTTTTTGAAATCCTCTTCTATATTTCCTATTTCTTCGCTTGTAGCTCCCAGTATATTATCCGGCCTTTCCTCATGAATCACCGGTGCGCCTGGCAGCATTGCCTTTTCGGGATCCAGTACAAAAGGAAGAACCTCATACTCCACCTCAATCAACTTAAGGGCCTTTTCAGCAGTCAGTGCATCTACAGCTACAACGGCTGCAACACCGTCGCCTACATACCGGGCCTTGTCTGTAAGTATATATCTGTCTGCCACATCCCTGTGCCCCGGGTCCAGAGACCAGGGGTGCCCTGCAGTTGCATACTTAAGCTTAGGCAGATCCTCATGGGTGATTACAGCCTCAACTCCAGGCAAAGCTTTTGCCTTACCGGTATCTATGCTTTTTACAATTGCATGGGCATAAGGACTTCTCAATACCTTTCCCACAAGCATATCCCGTTCAAAAAAGTCATCAGCATATTTTGCCCTGCCTGTCACTTTGGCAGCCGCATCTTTTCTAACCGCTCTTTTTCCCACTATTTCGAAAGCCATCTTCTCACCTTCATTCAAACAGATTTTTCATGAACTAAAAGCGCTTCCATACTTCACTGGCCAACTCGCGGCTTCTTGCCATCATTCTCTCTTCATCGATATCAACCAGTTTTCTGTCTTCCATCAGTACCCTGCCGTTAACAATTGTTGTATCAACAAAACGTCCGTTTATTCCAAACAATAGATGACTGTTAATATTATCTTTGTTTATCTCAGTAGGAGGATTGTAGTCGACTATTATTATATCTGCCAGTGCCCCTTCCTTTAAAATTCCTACCTGTCCGTCAATAAACCTCTCAACTATTTTCCTGTTGTTTATAAACAGCATCTCAGGAATCTCACCCCAAGCAACATTTGAATCCCCTTTTACGTGCTTGTGAATTATGTTTCCAACCTTATAGGATTCCATCATGTCTGCCGTATATCCGTCAGTCCCCAATCCCAGCAGTATTCTCTTTTCGAACATTTCCAGCACCGGTGAAGCACCTACTGCATTTCCCATGTTGGATTCGGGGTTATGAACGACTATAGTGTCTTTTTCCTTCAGCATATCCATTTCCTTTTCAGAAATATGGATGCAGTGTACTGCTATGGTTTTACTCCCCAGCACTCCTGCATCATGCCACCTTTCTATTACTCCTTTCCCGTACTTTGCTCTTGAATCCTCCAAATCTTCAATTCCCTCGGCACAATGTACATGAAACCCTGTATTCAGCCCGCTTATAGCATTCAGGCATTTATCCAGGGTTTTTTCCGAAATGGTCATGGAGGCATGAAGTCCGAACATGCCTTTAAGCATATCATCGTTTTTCTTGCTGCAGTATTTGATGAATTCTACATTTTCTGCAATACCTTCCTCAGCTATCTTTTCCCCGTCACGATCTGAAGTCTCATAGCACAGATTGCTTCGAATACCTATGTATTCTGCTGCCTCTGCTATTTTGAACAGGCTTCCTGTTATGGCATACGAGCTTGCATGATGGTCAATA